>CAVKJF010000052.1:0-3549 GCA_963656615.1 bacterium
ATTTTGAGTAGAGCCATTGAAAAAAATAAGTAATTATATTATAATATGAATGTAAAATGTATGAATTTGAGAATCGCACATTGGTATTTATATAAATATAGGGTATAATGAGTTCAGTAAATGAATGCAAACAATGTTTTCAATTTGTTTGCAGAAGATGAATATTTATAATATTATTTATACTAAATGTACTATAAATATAAATGTTACCTTGTTTAGATTTTACTGAAATATCAATAATATTCATAATATTGATAATACTATATATAACATACCATCAAGTTCATGTGGGAGTGGACGCAAGTATAAACAATGTTGTGGTAAATAAGCTCGCAAGTCCTTTATTTATAAGGCTTTGCGAGCTTTTTGCTACTTACAATTTTTAGGCAATTTCACCTCAAAAAAGGTGTTTAGATAAGTTTTAGATAAGTTTTTTGCCTGAATGAGCCTTAAAAATAGGTTAATATGGTATAATTAAAATAGGAGTTGAAAATATGACATATAGAATTCAAAAAGTTCATGATTTAATAGATGAAACAGATATAGCTTGGAACATGTTTTTAAATTATTTACAATCATCAAATTATTTTAAAATTTTCAATATAATGGATGAAAAAGAAAGAAGATATTATAATAACAAAATGTGTTCAGATTTAGCCGTAATTTGCGAAAAATATAGCAAGGCATTATACTTAAAGAATGCATCCATACCTGAAAGTATTATTAGTAGACTAAATTTAACAGATGATGATATAGTTAATATAATTATAGGCTCTGATGATGAAAGAACAGGAACTATATATGGTCAATTAACTAGAGATGAAAAGAGGCAAATTCAAGAATTAAAATTTCATGGGATTAGTCATAATTTTACCAGATTATTTGATAATGATAATAAATTTCTTAAAAACATTCAATTTTACTTTAATCATTCAATGAAGGATTTAAAAAATGTTTCTGATAGTGATTTAGAAGCCGTACTTTATTCTGATAAAATTTATGATGCTTTTGTTAAAGGAAGGTATTCAAGTTTAAATGATTATGATGCAGATTTTGATGCTTTAATATCATTGTGTGAAACATTACAAACACAAATAGTCCAAGGCGAATCATTCTTTGACATGGATTGTGTTGAGATTTTGAAAGAAATTAATTTTGATTTAATAAGCGATTTTTATAATTATAAAAAGAGTATATCTGATCACACAAGTATATATGGTGGATATCAACCAAGATTTAGAAAGATTAAGCATATTTATCCAACTTTAGGTTCTAAAATTACTGTAGAAAATAAAGATAGTAAAAAAGAATATTATTTTGGAGAACATAAATTAGTTAGTTTATATAAGTTTGTTGGCATAGATGGTGTAAATCAACTTGTTAAAAAAAGTAGTGAAGAGTTATTAAGTGATGTTGAGAATGCATCTACACAAATAGGTTTATATTCAGTAGCAGAAGGTGCAAACAATATTATGGAGTTAAATGATGCTTTTAATTTGTCAGGATTAACAATTGAAAATGGTGGTTTTATTATTTTTGAAGATGATAATGGTTCGCACTGTGTTTCTAATATTGGTGGGCAATTGATTTTTACAAATTATGAATTAATTAAAAATAATAGTAATAATAAAAAATCAACTAAATAAACATATTAATAGTTTTATTTCACGTATTGTAATCGTAAAATAGCTATTTAATGATTTGTTTTAGATAAGTTATTAGATAAGTTTAAACTGCATTGTCAGAAAATTGGGCATCCCTTTTTTACAATTTAGGAGTAAGTTATTAAAACTTATGAGTAAAAAAGCCCAATTTTCAAGTAAAAAATTACTTGGTTGTTTTAATAGGTCACCATGTGGCTCAGGTAAGAAATATAAACAATGTTGTGGTAAATAGCACTTAAATTCTTATATAATAAATTAGATAGAATAAAATAATTTATAAACATAATAAATACCGTTTTGGATAATTTAGTATGGAGATAACAAAATGTTATCTCTTTTGTTCTGTGAAAATTTATTATGAGTAAAAGTGCTGAAAAAGAACAAAAAATAAGAAAGAAGTAACAAGCATTTGTATTTTACCTCTTTCTTCATAGTTTTTATTCTTTTACCATTGGATTAAAGTTTTCGATTGCTTCAACTAATTTAGGGTGTTCAATAACAAAATGTATAGCTGGTTTAGAACTTTTTGAAATAATCACATAATGGTTCTTAAGTATTGTCATTGTTATATTTTTAAATGTTTCATCATTTATAAAGCTTAACTCATAATTGCTTTCTTTTTTTGCATATTCATTTGTAAGTTTTAGATGCTCTATATATTCTTTATAAGTATAATTTAATCTTTTATTAAAGAATAGGTTATTCAATTCAAGCGATGGAGTATCATTTTTAAACTCACTTTCTTTAATTATATAAATGTAATCATTTATCTTGTTTTTTTTAAGAATGTTATTTATGTAGATTAATTCATCGTTTTTATATCTGATAATTTTATCAATATCGGATTTTGTAAGTTTATTTCGCTTTAATATTTTGATTAGTAGCTCATTTGAAATTGTAAATAATGGTAATGATGATAGATATCTTGTTCTATCACATCCTATTGTTTCGTCCTTCCTTAAAAATAATTTATATTCATTAATATTGTTTTCTCTATAAATTTCCATTAATGGTTTTGCTTTCTTAAGAAGTAAATTACTCTTCTCTTTATAGTATTTAATTTCGTTTTTATTAGTCGTTAAATAATACATTCCCTTACTATGATAACCGCTAATGCACTCGCCTGTTAGAGCAACAGTATCTGATACATAATCAAGATGATTATACATATTATTTTTTGAGTTTTTTAAATAATAAGGGGATATTTGACCGGTCATATAAATTGGAATCCAGCTTTCAAGTCCTAACATCATTTCGTTAAAAGGTCTATCTATATTGTGAATAATATTTAAATGATGTCCCTTTTTTAAACACATCGCAATTGCAAACATCCATTTTTTACCAAAAGTGATATCAGCAGCCATATCTTCCATTGGCATATAACTACACATAAAAATATCTCCTTTTGATTTGGATAATACTGTTGCCTTAAAGAAGTTTAATTCTCCTTCTTTCATTTCTTCTAGTCCGTAATAACGCCTTGTTTTAGCTTTGTAAAATGGAATGCATGGAACTTTTAACTCATCAAATTTTATAACTCTTATATAATCATCTAAATTAAATGAATCAAGATTATGTAAAAAATCAGATATTTGATTTTTAACTGGTGTAGTTTCGCTAGTCAACCAAGCAAATAAAGTGTTGTAAAATTTGTTACTTGTTAAATCACTTTTTTTACAACCAATGATAGTTGCTAAATTATTAATATCATCAGGACTTTTATATCTAGCAAAAATATAAGAACATATTTTATTTGAAAATTCTATTGGATTAGATGGTCTTGCCTTAGCATATCTAATCCTTGAAATGTGTGAAGCATCAAAAACAATGAATTTTGACATTTCGTTAGTATTTATATTAAGTGATGTGATCAAAGTGTTTAGAT
>CAVKJF010000052.1:3559-8545 GCA_963656615.1 bacterium
GTTTAGATTGTTACTAAATGCGTTGTAGTCAAAATTATCACTTGGTAATGTAGAATCAAAATCTCTCGCTATTTTATTATACGTATATTTGTTTTTACCGTTTTTCTTAGCAATATTAAAAATTGCCAGAGTTAATTTATTCAATTGGTCACTGTTTTTTAATGGCGTTCTTTCACCATTTCTATATCGACATATAACTGATTCAGATAGCCCAGATTCATTTGATAATTTTTTAGGAGAACAATCTAGTTCTTTTAAATATTTATTCAAAATATCTTTAAATTTCATAATGCACCACTTTCTAAAGATATTATACTATAGATTTTAATAATAAGAATAAGTTTCCACCAAAAACAATGGTTTTTAAGACAAGTTTATTGTCCTACTTGAGTTTCTAACTTATAATAATAAATAGGTAGGAGGAATGTGATATTATGAAAATTGGAAAGTTAGATATTTCAAAAAAGAAGTTAGCAATAATCGCCATGGTATTTATTGTAATTATTGTAGGTGTTATTTTACTTAATATACGTGATAAAGATGGTAAAGTACTATTTTACAACCCAGATAAAAACATAAAAATAGTAAAATCAGAAGCAAGTAAAATAGAACTTGAAGACTATTCAACAAATGAATTTTCTATAAAAAAACCAAAAGGATGGAAAGTAGATACAATAGGTGATTATATTCATTACACAATTAAAGTATATAATCCAGACAATCCTATGTATCAGTTTTTCTTTAATATGAAAACTGAGGGATATAATAAATCGGAAGATGCTAAAAGATGGCAACAAAAATATTATCCAAATAACATGTTTGCTAAAACTAGTGTAATAGCTACTAAAAATACTGAAGGATTTTATAAAATATTTAATGATTTAGGTACTTTAAATAATACTAGTACATTTACATTCCCAACATTAACTGATTTTACTGTAAGCGAGAATTTAGGTAAAGGCAGTTTAGGTGGAGATATGTTAAGGGCAACATTTAAAGACGAAAATGGTAAAGAAGGAGAAGGACTGTTTACTGCTTATGTATATGATGCTGGTCCATATTATGTTTATGAAAATATAGTTTCAGGCAAACAAATAGATATACAATACTTAAATGTATATGATGCTATCTTTATTACCACACCAAAAGATGAACTTATAGACTGGCAAGATACATTGAATACTATTTGTTCTTCACTAGAATTTACTGATACATTTATAAATGGATTTAATAGTCAACAAGATGCCGTTATGAATAACTTTCAACAAATTAGAGCAATAGGTAATCAGATAAGCGATGGAATAATGGATTCTTGGAATAAGAGAAATAAATCATCTGATATTATAAGTCAAAAACAAAGTGATGCTACTTTAGGTTACGAAAGGGTTTATGATACTGAAACTAATGAAATATATAAAGCATATAATGGATTTACAGATGATTATGACGGCGAAAGATATAAATCAGTAACTGATGATATGTACACAAAAAGTGTAACTGGATATATAGAAAAGTAGGTGCAGTATGAAGAATAAAAAAATTATTTCTTCTATTATAATGATTGTTATATTGATAGCCATTATAGTTATTATTGCAATCAAAAGTAATACTACCAAATTAATAGATCATACACCTCCAGAAGCAGAATCAATAATGGAAAAACTAAAAAAGAAGTATCCAGATAAAGAATATAATAAATTAAAAAATGGAGATTTTTTAACAGAAGATACTTGTTTTAGTGAATATTCATTCATAAATAATAATTCCATATATATTTTCAATCCTAGTAAATTAGATAATGGAGAGTTTGAGTATAAAAAGGTATATGACATAGATAAAAATATTAAGTTTATGAATATTACTCCTAACTCTGGAGCGGATATAATGTTTTATGACTATAATGATTTTAGATATACATTACATGACAATAATATAGATAATAAAGTTAGAGATAGTTATGATATGTATTTAAATGCTAATTATAAACTTAATGATTATCTTAAGAGTGAGTATTCAGTAAACTTTCTTGGCAAAAAGATTGATTACGATTTTATGTCTAATTATGTTTATGTAAAAGATAATATTTTATATAGATTGATATATGGTAATGAAAAATATCCAACAATAGATAAAGTCACTGGAAACTATGAAAGTGAAAAAGTAATTAGAATATATAATGAAAGAATTCTTAAAACTGATAAGGGATTTTATGAAATAATGAGTTATTTTGATAATAACTTAAATAAAACAGTTACCATTACTGCTAAAATTAATATGTTAACTAAATATTATGATGAAGTATTAACATTTACATATAAATATGTAATTTTAAAAGATTATACACTTATACCTATAAATGATGTTATGGAAAACAGAGTAAGAGATTATTCATATGATTATTTTTTAAGTGGATTTAATTATATGAGTGAGGTTAGGTATGAGGAATAATAAAAGGAAAATAATAGAAAAGTAAAGAAACATGATTTTCTACAAAATATTGATAATTTGTAAAATAAAGGTGTGAACAAGAAACAATGTGTTAACACCTTTTAAATTTAACAAGTAGTTTTTTATTGAAGAAAATAGCAATACAGTAATATGTTAATTAGAAGATGGAGAACTGGAAAACAAAAGAAATATTAAAGGCAATAAGTAATAAATTAAAGAATGAATAGAGTGTATCATCTAGATATATTCTGTTTTTTTTGCGTAGTTGTTGAAATAACATTAGTGTGTTATAATTATGAAAAACTCTTGAAATAAAAACTACAAAATGCACTGGCTATAAAAAAATATACTAATTTAAGCGACCAAACGACCAAAGTAATGAATTGTTTAATCATACACATAAAATTATTAAGGAGGGATTAATAAAAAAATAGTATAAAATAATTAAAAAGTGCAAAGAAATAATAATTTTAGGAGGTTACTATGAGATAAAATATTTATGATGACGAGAAATTTTCAAAAAAATATGATGAATTGAGAGAAAAACAAAAAGGATTAAATGCTAATGATTTGATAGAAATTCCAGCATTTAGACATATGATGCCAGATGTTAAAAACAAAAAAATACTAGATTTAGGCTGTGGATACGGAGAAAGTGATAAATATTACAAGGAACTAGGTGCAAAAAGTGTCATAGGATTAGATATTTCTGAACATATGATAGAAATAGCCAATAAAACTAACAAGCCAAAAGGTGTAGAATATGAAGTAATGGCAATGGAAGACATAAGTCAAATTGATGATAAGTTCGATATAATAATGTCATCACTAGCATTCCATTATCTAAATGATTATACTCAATTAGTAAAAGATATATATAATCTGCTAAATGACAATGGATACTTAGTATTTTCACAGGAACATCCATTTACAACATGCACAAAATATACAGAAAACGTTAAAAAAGGTCATACAGTTATAGATAACAAATACTTTGGCCTATTTTCAGACTATAACAGACCTGGTATAAGAACAAATTACTGGTTTGATGCAGACGTAATAAAATATCATAGAACCTTTACCGAAGTAATTAACACACTTGTTCAAAATGGTTTTACTATTGAAGAAATTGAAGAACCTGTTGCTAGCGAAGAAGCAGTAAACAAAAATCCAAAATACATAAATCAATTAGACAGACCATTATTTTTAATTGTTAAAGCTAAGAAAATAACAAAAGAATAACATAATACATATGCTAAAAATGCACGTATGTTCAATAATAATCAATATAAGGGAGAAAATAATCATGATAGTAAAAAACAATTATAATGAATGTTTAACAAATTTAGCTTGTTCTATCAGAAAGTATTTTGACTTAGAATATAAGCATAATACCATTGACTATATTGATAAAATATTAACTGAAAACAAACCTAAAAACGTAGTAACTATACTATGCGATGGTATGGGCTCAAATATTATAGACAGAGTTTTAGAACCGGATAGTTTTCTTATAAAACACAGACTTAAACCCATAACAACTGTTTTTCCCGCAACAACAGTAGCCGCAACAACATCAATGATGACAGGACTTAATCCTGTTGAAACAGGTATGCTTGGATGGGACATGTATTATAAAGATATAGATAAAACCATCACGACATTTTTGAATTCGGCAAAAGAAGATGAAGAGCATAAGCCGTTACCAGAAGCACGCGAATACAACAAGAAACATATGATTACAAAATCGATTATGGAAGAAATAAATGAAAAAGGTACTGATTCTGGATATATACTATTTCCTTTTGGCCCAGATCCATACAACGATATTAATGATATGTACAACAAAATAGAATCACTATGCAATGAACCAGGTAAAAAATATATTTATGCTTATGATACGGAGCCGGATCATACAATGCATGAACTTGGTTGTGACACAAAAGAAGTAAAAGAAATAATAAAAAATATAAACAAAAAAGTAGAAGAACTAAGCCATAAATTAAAGGATACAATAATATTTGTAGTTGCTGACCATGGACATAAAAATGTAGAAAATATAATGCTTAAAGATTATCCTGATATAGTAGAATGTCTAGAAAGAAACACATCATTAGAACCTAGAGCAGTTAACTTTTTTATAAAAGATAATAAAAAAGAAGAATTTCCAGAAATATTTAACAAACATTTTAAAGATGACTTTGATCTATACACTAAAGAAGATGTTATAAATTCTAAACTATTTGGTACTGGTGAAGAAAATGAAGTTTTTAGAGACATCCTGGGTGATTATTTAGCTATTGCTAAAACTAATAAAACATTATTATATACCGGATCAGAAATATTAAAATCACAACATGCGGGTTATACAGATGATGAAGTTTTAGTACCCTTAATCATAATAAATACAGATGAAATTTAAATTTCATCTTTTTTTAAATAATTGTCAAATTACAGTATAATAATTATATAAAGTAAAAAACAGAAAGTAGGCGTTATATATGGAAAAGTTTTATTTGGAAAAACCATCACTAGAAA
>CAVKJF010000053.1:0-8490 GCA_963656615.1 bacterium
ACGAGAAGGGTGTCTTAATTTGCGAAGTGCCTTTGCTTCTATTTGTCTAATTCTTTCACGAGTAACACCAAATATTTGTCCAACTTCTTCTAGTGTTCTACATTGTCCATCATTAAGTCCAAAACGAAGTCTAAGTACTTTTTCCTCACGATCAGTAAGTGTTGATAAAACTCCTGATAACTCTTCTTTTAACATTTCAACTGTTGCATACTCTTCAGGTCCCATTGTTCTTTCATCTTTAATAAAGTCTCCTAAATGTGAATCATCTTCTTCACCAATTGGAGTCTCTAATGAAACTGGATCTTGAGATATTTTGTATACTTCACGAACTTTATCTATAGAAATACCTAACTTCTTAGCTATTTCTTCATCAGTAGGTTCACGATTTAACTCTTGTGTTAATTGTCTTTGCACACGAGCTAATTTATTAATTGTTTCAACCATATGTACTGGAACACGAATAGTTCTAGCTTGATCTGCTATAGCTCTAGTAATAGCCTGTCTTATCCACCAAGTAGCGTATGTTGAAAACTTATATCCTTTTGTTGGATCAAACTTATCAACGGCTTTCATTAAACCGATATTACCTTCTTGAATTAAATCCAAAAATAACATACCACGTCCAACATATCTTTTCGCAATACTAACAACTAAACGAAGATTAGATTCAGCAAGCATTCTCTTTGCTTCCTCATCACCTTCTTCAGCTCTTTTAGCATACTCAAATTCTTCATCAGAAGTAAGTAAGTTAATACGTCCAATTTCTTTTAAGTACATACGTACAGGATCATTAATCTTAACATCTTTTGATAAAGTAATATCTTCAACTACTACATCTGCAGTAATTTCTTCCCCTGATGCATCATCTGATCCATCTTCAGTAACTATATCGATATTTGCTTCAACTAAAGCATTATATAATTCATCTAAAGAATCACTATCAACATCTAATCCTTTTAATTCTTCTGCTAGTTGTTCATAAGTAATAAAACCTTGTTTCTTACCCTTCGCTAGTAATTTCTTTTTTCTTTCTTCAAGTGTTTTTATTTCTCCAACCATGTCTATTCTCCCATTCTTAAATTTCTAATTTTATTAGCTATTTTAGCTTGTTCTAATGGATCTACTTCTTTTTTCATTAAATCAGTTAATCTTTTAATTTCTTGGTTACAGCGATAATCTCTAATAACCTTAAAATATAAAAACAACTCTTCCTTAGTAGTATTCTCATTATAATTACCCGCTAATACACTATTAAGTAAAACTAGAATATCTTCTTTATCTTGAACATAAGTATAAAAATCAGCAACATTTATATTACCATATATCTTATAATAATAGATAATCTCACTAGAAAGTATTCGACTCTCTTCACTAGGAAATATTATTTTCTCCTTCTCTACCTGGCTAATTACCCAATCATTATTAAGCATAAAGTAAAGTATCTGTTCAACTGCTTTATCATACTTAGTCTTTTTAACTACTTTATTTTTAACTTCTGGAACAATTTCTTTTGTTGTATTTTTAAAATCTATCAAGTCCTTAAAACGTTTATCCAGTGTATTATAACTTATATCAAACTCTTTTGCAAGTTTTTTTAATACTATTTCTATTCTAATCGTATCATTAATCTTAGTAGTCTCTTTTAAAACTGTATTTATATAATTAGCTTTTTCTTCATCACTTCTAAAATCTACATTTTTACGTAATTGTTGCATCTTAAAGTCACTAAAGTTTAAAGCATTTTCAACAAGTCCTACAAATCTTTCTTTTCCATTTTTTAAAATAAATGAATCTGGATCATCATCATTAGGAAGTACTACTACTTTTACTTCAACACCTTCATCAAGTAAATGTTCTCCTATACTAAGCATAGCATGAACTCCAGGTCCATCTCCATCTAAACATAGAATAATGTTATTAGAAAGTCTTTTAATTAAATTAAACTGATTATTAGTTAAAGCCGTACCCATTAAAGCAACTGTGTTTTTAATTCCAACAGTACTAGCTCTAATAACATCCATAAAACCTTCCATTACTATAACAGACTTTTTAAGTCTACACTCTTCTCTAGCAACATGGTAATGGTATAACATTTCCCCTTTTTTAAATATCTCAGTTTCTTTTGTATTTAAGTATTTATTTTGATCTACATCTTTATATATTCTTCCACTAAATCCAACTACTTGTCCAGAAACATCATATAATGGAAACATAATTCTATCATCATATATATCATGGTCATCACTAGATAAACCTATTCTATTTAATGTACTAAGTTCATATTTCTTACTCACAAGTAACTTAGTTAAATCATCGCGACTTTCTAACGATAAACCTATTTCAAACTCTTTTATAGCTTCCTCATTAATGCCTCTATTACTTAAATAACTACGAGCAAGTTTTCCCTTAGTACTAGATAAATTATTCTGATAGTATTTAACTGCAAAGTTATAAGCTTCATATAATCTATCAAACTTAGTACTTTTTTTCTTAATATTAATAGAAGAAACATTAACTCCAACTTTATCTCCCAAGTATTTTAAAGCTTCTCTAAAATCAATATGCTCATAATTCATTAAAAAGGTATAAACATTACCAGTAGCATGACAAGAAAAACAAGTATAAATTTGTTTCTCTCTTGAAACACACATTGAAGGATTAGAATCATCATGAAATGGACAAACTCCAAAGAAGTTTTTACCTCTTGCTACTAAAGGAATTCTCTCTCCTATGATGTCAACTATATCTGTCTTACTACGAATTTCATTCGCTAAGTCATTATTCAACTGACACCACTCCTTTTAAACAACATATAATATATCATATTTTGACACTTTTTTCAATAAAGACCAAGTATAAAATCAAACAGTATAATTTTGATTATACTCCTCACACTTAGTTTCTAGTAATTTAAAATCACAACATCTAGCAAAAATACTAGGTGCTAACGTATTATCTAAATACTTCAAATACAATTCTTTAGATTGACTATATAATTTATCCGAATTACGATTCAACCAAAAGATTTGTTTCTTTAATAGTTTATAATATTGCTGTTTTTTTACTGAATCAAATTTAGCATTCAAATCAAGTAATATTACATTTTTATCATTAACAGGAAGCATATTATTAAAATTAATTGCTCCAAGTTTACCATCATCAATTTTTAAAAAGTCCAATTTATTTTTCATTTTTAAATGTTTTTGTTTTGGGCTTGATAATGGTGCAAAATACTTATAACTATCAACTGTGAATAATACTCCAACAAATGGTCTTAAATCTTTCTGTTTAAAATTATATGGAACTCTTTTATCAAACTTTCTTAAATAATCACAATAATCAGAATCAATTCTAACTAAAAATAAAGTTTCTTTCAACAAACACATATCCCTCCTAACTAAAAATAATAATATTAATTAATATAATCTTTTATGTTTTTCATCAATCGTTTGCTTAACTCACTATAATAAAGCACGAACAATTGTTTGTCAACAGTGAATTGAAAATGTACATAAAAAAACTAGAGTGTGCTCTCTAGTTCGTTTTTTTAGTTTCCTCTTACATGGTGGGAATCACCGCTTATTTCGTTTCCTCTTATGGTGGGAATCACCGCTTTTTTAGTTTCCTCTTATATGGTGGGAATCACCAGCTTTTTTATAACCATGAACTCATCATGATATACTATTATATGTTATAAATGTAATAATATGACAAATTTAGTTTCAAATACAAATCAAAACCAAATCTATTACATCTAAACATCACTAGTATAGCACAATTAAACAATTAAGTCTATAACTTTATATATTAATAAAAACTAGAGAACAATGCCTCTAGTTATATATTAATTAGTATCTAAATCAACTATATAAGGACTATCAGTAGAACCATCGCCAGATGAATATTTAAGTCCTGGCTTTAATGATACTACAGGCCTTACCGCGAAAGAGACTTTATTAGAAAGATAACTGCTTAAACCACCTTGAGCTCCAACACCCCAAAACCAAATTACATCAGCACTACTATTACTTGGAGACATAAGATAATATTGGTTTCCTGATTTCATAGCATTACTATTTCCTAGTAGCTCCATTTCTGGAGCAGTAGCTAATCCAATAGGAAAAGAAAGTTCAGCTTTTGGATTAGAAACACTAAATTTATCTGTTACATTTGTACATGATAAATCAAATTCAGTTCTACTCAAATTAACATCAAATCCTGAAAACGATAAATAAAAATTCCCAGTATAATAACTTAAACCACCACCATTAGAATCCCAAGCTCCAATTGAATTAGTACTTCTATCATTACAAAATATAACATCTTCTAAATAGTCCGCATAATCTGTATCACGCAAATTATATACATACCAGTATTCGACTGTATCTTTTATAGCAGAACTTGTTTCGTTAACATTATCACTATAAAGCATTTCATTTAATGCATCAGACACTGTTACCCCGTTTGATAGTAAAACATAAGAAAGCATATTTCCAGTCAGCGCAGAATCAGAAGAACCCGAATAGTGATAATCCAAAATATAATATACAGACGTACAATAACCGGTAGTATTAAAACAAGTATAGTGTGTATCAACAAGTGATTTATATGATTGACTATCACTCCAAGTTTGTGAGGTACCAGACAACGTATAGCGACCATTACGGTAAGTAACAGAGCTTGCATATTTATAACTGGTTGTATCTTTACTAACATTTTTATTACCAAACGGGTATGATGTGTTATACATATAACCTACATAAGCTAGTGAATTTGGTTCTTCATCAAAATATCTAGAAGTACCAATATCTCTACTAGTTCTATCAGTTCCACATTTACCATTATCATCAGGTTCACCATTATAAATCATTTTTACTCCACCAGTATCTGTTGTTCTTAACATTTGCCAACAAAATTCCGCAAATATTACATTGTTTTTATTTTGAACTTCATTTCCTTCATCATCTGTCGAAGCGTAATAATGATATATTTTTTCTGTACCAACACCAGCCATTGAGTCTTGATGATTACCTGTATATTCTTTTGCTAAACCTCCAGACTTTGCTTCATTTTCTAATACTTTATAAAGTGATATAGACTCACTTACTGTACCATCCGATAATTTATTAAGTCCAAGTTTTGACCAGGTAGCCTTTATAACAACATCTTCCTCAGGCATTGCAAAACTACTATCATTATTTTTTTTAACATCATCAGTTATGATCTTCCAACCCTTAAATTGATATCCCGTACATACTGGTACAGCAGCCTCTTTTTGTACTGTATCAAACACTGAATAATCTTTAGAACTTGGTATATTTGATACTACACAATCAGATGGAGCATTACCTTCATATACTACTTTATAACTATCTTTTAAAACTGTCGATTTAGTAGTTGTTTCAGTAGTTGAAGTTTTATCTATTTTATAATTAACATCTGTTTGAGAATGTGTTGAATAAACACCTCCAACATCTTCTAAATCATTATTCAAATTTATATCTATCGTTAAAGACGCATCAAGACCCGACCTTAACCCTGATAAATCCCAAAGAACTTTATTATTACTAATAGTTGCTTCACCAAATGTCGTAGTTATATCTGTTATATTATCCAAATTGAAATAATTATCATCTACATAATCGGTTAAAACAAGCTTTTCATAGAGATCAGTAGCTAAAGACGCCTTAATCAAAGTATCATATATAGTAGTTTTAATTGCAAAAAACTGTGCATCTGTTGAATTCTTAATACCAGGTAATGCTACCTCTCCCGATTTATATTGAACACCATTAATATTTAAATAATCATATTTACTTTTTAAATACCTATATTCTCCCACTTCACTAGGTATATCAAGCGTAGGCTCTCCATCAGTGAAAAGTACCGCAACACAGTTTCTATTAGACTCTTTACTATATGTACTTAATAATTCATCAAGTTTAATCAAAGCTTGATAATAACTTGAGCCAACATTAGAATTAGATGATAAATTATTAACTATTTCCATTAATGCCTCAGCATCATCAGTAAAATCACTCATAATAACCGCAACATTCCCAAATGCAATAATCGAAATCCTATTTCCTTTAGATGTATTTTCATCAATAAAATAAGCAAGTTCATTTCTTAGGTGTGTAACATCGCCTCTATTTAAATCCGCCATATCTAACATCAAAACAACATCAGTATAATCAGCATTATTTTTCTCTAAAGTATCTACTTTTATATTAATTTGAGCTTTATCCTTACTAGTCCAGTGAGCCGATTTTGTATATTGCCATGCTCCCTCTGCTTTATCAGAATATGACAAAGTAGTTGAAGGTACTGTTATACTTGAAACAGGTGTTAAAGCTGCCAAAGAACTACCAACAACAGCAATCAAAATTCCCGTCAAAACAATAAAACCTAATACATATTTTTTATCTGATAAAAAGTTATAAAAACTTCTCAACCTTCCAATAGTTTTTTCTTTATATTTCTCTTTAATAACACTCATACAAACCTCATACACTCATCATACACTTACTACATTATATACTACTATATCAGTATACCAATTACTTCTCATTTTTTCAATGTTCAATAACAAAAAAACTAGATTTCTCTAGTTTCTAACAAATTTCTATATTAATGATTTTCTCATAAATGTTTCAATATCTTTATCAATATAAACATCTATTAATCCTTTATTAACTATCTTAACAAAACCTCCCGAGTTTTGCAGTTGACCACTTTTTAAATGTTAATCCAAGCCTTATTGTATAAGGTTTTTATTTTGTCAATAATTTGATATTTTTATGTTGTACTATTCAATACTATGTGTTATAATTAGATTAGAAAGTAGTGATTATATGTCTTTATTCATAAAAAAATATAAAACAAAATATGGAAAAACTTATTGCTCAATTGTGGATGGATATCGTTCAAATGGCCAAGTTAAGCATAAAACCATTAAAAAATATGGTCATTTAGAAGATTTAGAAAAACAGTATGATAACCCAATTGAATTTTTAAATAATGAACTTGATAGATTAAAAAAAGAATTTGATACTAAAGTAACGGTAACTTTTGATAAAAAAGAAGTTAATTCTTTTGAGGATGATACCTTTAATATTGGTTATGCTTATTTAAAAAATATATTCAGAGATTTAAATATTACTGATGTTTTAAAATCTAAACAATACTCTAGCAAAATGGATTATTCCTTGCCTAAAGCTTGTGAACTGCTTACTTATTCAAGAATATTAAATCCCGGAAGTATTAAATATACATATGAACATAAAAATCAATTTTTTGAACCTTTTGATTTGAGTCTTGATGATTTATATCGTTCTTTGAAACCATTATTAGATTGTAAGGAAGATATTTTTAAAACTATATGGAATAACACAAAAGATAAATACAATAGAGACGCTTCAACATCATATTATGATTGCACAAATTATTATTATGAAATTGAATATGACGACCCTAATGTAGTTAATGAACAAGGAGAAATCATTAAAAAAGGTTTAAGAAAAAGAGGACCTGAAAAAAATCATCGCCCTGACCCTATTGTAGAAATGGGATTACTGCTTGATAAGCAAGGATTCCCTATTTCATATAATATATTCCCTGGTAATACTAGAGAAATCGAAACGCTACTTCCTGAAATCAAAAAAATAAAAAATAGACATAATATCGATAAAGTAATTGTCGTAGCAGACAGAGGTCTTAACTGTTCAGATAATATGGTTAAAATGGCGGGTTTAAACTTAGATAAAAAAAATAGAGACGGTTATATTTATGGTCAATCTATTCGAGGAGCTGATCAAGAGTTTAAAGACTGGGTTTTAAAAGATGATTATATAATCGATAAAATAATTGATGAAGATGGTAATGAAATAATATTCAAGCATAAATCAAGAATGTATCCAAAAAAAATGAATATTACAAGAGAAGACAAAGGCTTAACAAAAAGTGGAAATAAAAGAAAGCAATCTATAACAGTAGATCAAAAACAAATGGTTTACTATTCGCAAAAATACGCTGATAAGCAAAAAAAAGATAGACAAATGGTTATCGAAAAAGCAAAAGATTTAATAAAGCATCCTGGAAATTATACAAAAGCCACTTCTTATGGAGCAGCAGGATATGTTAATAATATTCAATTTGATGAAAAAACAGGTGTCGTTGCTGATGGTTCTGAGCTTTCATTAAATCAAAAGAAAATTGACGAAGATGCAAAATACGATGGTTATTATTCAATAGTAACTTCAGAAGAAAACTTAAGTGATTTAGAAATTAGAAATATCTATAAAGGACTATCAAAAATAGAAGAAACATTTAAAATAACTAAATCAGAATTTAACGCTAGACCAATAAACGTTAGATTAGAAGACCATATTGATGCACATTTTCTTATTTGTTTTATTTCATTAGTAATTATTAGAATATTGCAAAATAATATTAATAATAAATATTCAATTAAAAACTTATTAGAGAAAA
>CAVKJF010000054.1:0-8225 GCA_963656615.1 bacterium
CTAATAATTTTGATGGAAAGACAGTTATTCCATTTTGTACTTCATCTTCATCAAGCCTAGGTCAATCTGGTGAAAGATTAGAAGAAGAGTCCGGTACTGGTAATTGGAAATCAGGATATAGGTTTTCTTCAAGTGCATCTGATGATGAAATAAAAACGTTTACTGATAGTTTAGTTAGATAATAATTCATATAATTGATTAGTTTTGTAATAATTAAATAAAAAAGATGATTATTTTGATTTAATCATCTTTTGTTGTTTGTTCCCTTTGGCTAATTTATCGCTGTAGCAAAATTCTTTTGTTTTATCTATATATATTTTTTCTGTTGTTTTTAGACAAATAATTTAAGCTTTCAATTTTTATCATGTTACATTAATAGGGCAATTTATATACGTTCAATTCTAATACCTAATACACCAGTTTGACTTTGTCTTTCTTTTGGATAAAATTCTTCTAAAGCGGAAATTAATTCTTCTTTTGTCATGGACTTATCTGATAATATTGAAATGTCAAAGTCTTTAAAAAGATCTTCAAAAGAATTATATTTTAATAGTCCTATAACTTTTACTTCAAAAGATTCATCTAAACTTGGTTCTTTTAAAAACTTAATTTTGTCTCCTAATTGTATTGCTTGTCTTTTTTCATCATTAAGTCTTATTTCAATTCTTTTTGTACCAGTTAATATATAGTCATAATATTTAGGTTGTAGTTTCATTTCATGTATCATTTGATTCACCTCTTTACTAGTGATTTTATCATGAATTTTGTTTAGTAACAATAATTATAGTTTATTTAATTTTTTCTATATGATATTATTTTAATAGGGTGATTTATTATGGAAAAGAAGTATAAATACGCAATTATTTTTTCTATTGTGTTTTTAATATTAATAGGAATTTTATTCTTTATTTACTTTAAGTTTTTTTATAAAGTTTCATTTTATAGATATAGTGATGATGAATTTAAATTCAATTATGATGTTAACTTTAGGGTTAGTAAAGAAAAAGGTATTTATAAGATAGTTGATAAAGATAATAAAGCTACTATTACTATTGAAGTACTAGAAAACGATAAAGAGGCTATGTCAATAGATAAAGATCGAGCTAGTAGTTTAGCACAGGAGAGAATTGTTGATAGTAGTTATAATAAAATTTCATTTTCATGTTTAGATCATATTTGTCAAAGCGTTTATCAAAATGATAAGAAGGAAATTACTATTGATGTTGAATATATTGATAAATATATATATATTTATGAATTAATTAATGATATTGATGATAATGAAGAATATATTGAAAAGTTTGATTTGATAGTTAATTCATTTATGAAAGCTTAATATAATTTTACTTTTTATTATTGTTATGATATACTTGTTTTAATGATAGAGGAGATATGAATATGAATTGTCCAAAGTGTAATAGCGTTATAGAACAAGGTGGTTCTTTTTGTAATAATTGTGGTTTTAATTTAGCTAATAATTCTAATAATTTACAGGAGCAACCTGTTATGACAGTTAATCCTAATCAAGCTCAGGCTGTTAGTAATGTTCCTACAGTTGAACCAACTTTAATAAATAATGTTCCGGTAGCTAATCAAGTAGTACAACCTAGTGTTCCTAATCAAAGTATTAGTCCAGTTAATAATATGAATGTTAATCAAAGTAGTCAGCAGCTTGCTGTTAATAATATGAATCAAAATAATCAACCTGCTATGCCTACAAACAATAATATGAATAATATGAATCTTGCACCAGCTGGTAATAATATGGCAGCCGTAAAAGCTAATAGTAATGCTAGTATAATAATTATTGTTTTGGTTATTGCATTTGTTGCGATAGGTATCTGTTATTTTATGATTACTAAAAATGCTGCTTCTGATAAGAATACTAATACAAATAATGATAATACAGTTGCAGTTAATGATAATATGGTAACAGTTAATGGATTATCTGGTAATGTTCCTAAAAATTGGAGCTTTGTTTCTGGACAAGAGTTAGGAATTTATAATTACGATTCTGTATTTATTAATGATTCACAAAATTCATTCTCACTTATTGGAACATCTGATGAAGTTACTTATACCTTGGTTAAACAGAATATTAATTCATTTAAAGCAAATATGGAAGCTAAAGGAATGACTAATTTAGATTATAAATTTGATAACAAAAATGGAATTGAATATACATTATTCGAAGGATTGTATGAAGGTGTTAATTATCTTATAGTAATTAGAGCTAATGGTACTGGTATTATTTGTGCAGAGGGTGCTTATGATTCAGCAAGTGATTTAAATACTATAGTTGATTTTATTACTTCTTTAAAAAGTAGTACTGGAGTTAAAGCTATGAATGAATTTACATCTCCTAATTTTAATTCAATTATTTTAGGAAAATAAGTTAATTTACGATGTTTTATATTTAAGAAGCATCGTTTTTTTTGACTTTTTAATTATTTTATGGTATAATGTAGAAACCTATTTGAAAGAGGAACTGTTTATTATTTAGTTTTCATAAAATTGAATGATAAACATAATCTTTTATTAGTTAAAAATATTAGTTTATTATTGACGTTTGTAATAAAAATTTAGAAAAGAGGAATGATAATATGAGTAAAAATGATAATATTAATAGTATTGAAAAACTTAAAACGTATAAAAGATTAGCAGAAAGCAAAGATAAGTATTTATTATATGTACCTGAAATGGGTTATGATATGGATACTGAAACTAGTGAGGCTGATTTATTTAGAGGTTCTGTTGATTTTTCTAAAGTAGCAATTACTGCTTTTGCTGACACAATTGAACTTAAAGGTGGAGATATCAGAGATATGTCACTTGGTTTATGTTTTTATCCTTATGTTAATAAGGAAGATACTTTATTAAATGGATTTTTAGTAGAGGATGCTAGACCTTTAAAGAATTATTTAGGTGTTATGATTACTGATGTTTCAGGTCACTATAATTCTGGTGAAGAATTTTCAATCGATGATAAAGAATCAGAAATTATTAATGGAAAAGTATATCCAGTTACTTATACAGGATTAGTACTTGGACTTAACGGTTTAGGATTTGAACTAGAAGGTGCAGATGACTTTAATGAAATTTGTAAGAATACTTTATCAGATAACATTGCACTTGGTAAGGTTACTTATGGAATAGAAAAAGAAAAAGTTATGGTTAAGAGTGATAGATAATATCATTCTTTTTTTTACATGATTTTACGGTACAAATGCATTTTTTTTGTTGGAAATATGTATTTATGCTATAATTTATGTATAGGTGATTAAGCATGAAAATAAATATAAATAATGTAAATGTTAATTACATACAATATGGTGAAGGAAAAGATGTTCTTTTACTACATGGATGGGGACAAAACATTCAAATGATGAGGCCAATAGGTGATAATTTATGTAGTAATCATAGAATTACAATTATTGATTTTCCGGGTTTTGGTGAAAGTGATGAACCTGGTACTCCTTGGACAATTGATGATTATAGTTTATTGATTGAGAATTTAGTTAAAGCACTTAATATAAGAAAACCCATTGTTATGGGACATTCATTTGGAGGACGTGTTGCGATACGTTTTTCAGCCAATAATCCAATTGAAAAATTAGTATTATTTGGTAGTCCATGTATAAGAGAAAATAAGAAATTACCTTTATCAACAAGAATTCTAAAGAAAATAAAGACTTTGCCTGGTATGGATAAATTAGGTGAAGAGATGAAAAAATATATAGGCTCTAGAGATTATAAAGCAGCTAGTCCAATTATGAGACAAACACTAGTTAATGTTATAAATGAAGATTTATCTTCTTATGCTAGAAAAATAGAAGAACCAACGTTACTTATTTGGGGTGAGGTAGATACTGAAGCTCCAGTTGATGACGCTAGAGAATTAGAAAAAATAATGATTGATGCTGCGTTAATAATTTTACCTGGAACACATTATGCTTACTTAGAAAATCTAGGTCAAGTTATTAATATATTGAATAGTTTTTTGAAGGAGAATTAGTATGATTATAAAAGTTTTGCTGATTTTAGCAATTATCTTTCTACTGTTTTATAAGACAAAAAGATCATTACATATGTTACAACAGAATCTTTATAATGAGAATAATCGTTATATAAAATGGTTGATTAAAAATAAAGTTCAGTTTGTAGATTTAGATTTAATAATTGTTGCGATTTTATTAATTGAAGCATTTGTTATGTTTGATGTTAAATATTTTTCACTTATTATGTTAATGGCAATAATTATTTTGATGTTTATGTTAGGGTATAAATGGAAGAGAAGAATTGATACTGATCAAAATAAAAAGCCTTTAGTTGTAACAAAAAGAATTAAAAGACTATTAGTTACAATTTCTATTTTATATTTAATACCTTTAGTATTTGCTTATTATAATATTAGTAGTGAAGAGTTATTTTGGAAAGGTATTTTAATTGAAGGTATTATGATTTATTTAAATGCCTTTGTGGTGTTTATTGCAAATATTATTAATTATCCAGTTGAAAAAATGGTTTATTATCATTATAAAAGAAAAGCAATTAATAAATTAAAAAGTATGAATAATTTGAAGGTTATTGGTATTACTGGTAGTTATGGTAAGACAAGTTCAAAGAATATTTTAAGTGATATTTTAAATGTTAAATATAATGCTTTGGCAACACCTAAAAATTTAAATACTTATTATGGTTTAATGATGACTATTAATAATAATTTAGATAAATTTACAGATGTTTTTATAGCTGAAATGGGTGCTTATGTTAGAGGTGAAATAAAAGGACTATGTAATTTTGTTAAACCTAAGTATGGTATTCTTACAACGATAGGTACAGCTCATTTAGAATCATTTGGTAGTGAGGAAAATATTATTTCTGCTAAGTTTGAATTAATAGAATCTTTACCTAAAGATGGTATTGCTGTTTTAAATGGTGATGATCCAAAACAAGTTAATTATAAATTGAAGAATGATGTAAGAGTTATTTGGACTGGTATTAAAAATACTGATGCAGATGTTAGAGCTGTTAATATTAAGTGTTCTAATAAAGGAACTAATTTTGATGTTTTATTTAAAGATGATGAAAAAAAATATCATTTTGAAACTAGGTTGTTAGGCGAACACAATGTGTATAACATTTTAGCTAGTATTGCTTTAGGACGTGAATTTGGTATTTCAATGGATGAGCTTATTAATGCTGTTAAACTAGTTAGACCTGTTGAGCATCGTTTGGAACTTAAAAAACTTGGTAATTTCTATCAAATTGATGATGCTTATAATTCTAATCCAGTAGGTGCTAAGAATGCTTGTTCAGTTCTTGGAATGATGGATGGTATTAAGGTTGTTGTTACACCTGGTATGGTTGAACTTGGTGAGAAGGAAGCTTTCTATAATAAAGAATTTGGTGAGGAAATTGCTGAGGTTGCTGATTATGCGGTTCTCATTGGTGAGAATAAAACTAAACCTATATATGAAGGTTTAGTAACTAAAGGGTTTGACAAAGATAGGATTATAGTATTTAATGATGTAAGAGAAGCATATGCTTTTATTAATGGTTTATATAATGGCAAAGATGATATATTTGCGTTGTTTGAAAATGATTTGCCAGATACATATAATGAGTAGGAGGAGTTAGAAAATGAGAATAAAAGTTGGTGTTATTTTTGGTGGAGAAACTGTAGAACATGAGGTAAGTATTATTACAGCTATTCAAGCCATGAATAAAATGGATCAGGATAAATATGAAATTATACCAATATATATTACAAAGAATAGAGAATGGTATACTGGTGATATGTTAAAAGATATAGATGTATATCAAGATTTATCTTTAATTAAAAAGTATGCTAAAAATGTAGTTTTGTATTATAAGAATGGAAGTTATGTATTACAAAAGAAGAAATTTCCTAAAACTGTTGTTAAGGAAATTGATATTGCTTTCCCAATAGTTCATGGTACTAATGTGGAAGACGGTGTATTACAAGGATATTTACAAACTATTGGTATTCCTTATGTAGGACCTAATGTTTATGCTGGTGTTGTAGGACAAGATAAAGCATTTATGAAAGATGTTTGGGCTAGTTGTGATTTACCAATGACTAAGTATACTTGGTTCTATGATATTGATTATAAGCGTGATAGAGACGCTGTTATTAAAAAGATAGAAAAACTTAAATATCCAGTTATTGTAAAACCTGCTACTACTGGTTCATCAGTTGGTATTAGTGTTTGTGAAAATCAAGAAAAGTTAATTGATGGTATAGATGAAGCTATTCAATATGACTCTAAAATTGTTGTTGAAGAAGTTGTTAAAAATTTAAAAGAAGTTAATATTGCTGTCATGGGTAATTATGAACATCAAAAGGTTAGTGAAATTGAAGAGGTATTATCTGGTAATAAATTCTTAACTTATGCTGATAAATATATTGGCGGTGGTAAGAATGGCAAATTAAAAGGTGGAAAAACTCCAGTTAAATCTTCTAAAGGTATGGCTTCTACAAATAGAAAATTACCAGCTGATTTAACTGATAAGATGCGTAAAGAAATAGAAGAAGTTGCTGTTCAAGCATTTAAGGCTTTAGGTTCAGCAGGAAATTCACGTATTGATTTCTTAATAGATGAAAAAGCTAATAAAGTTTATATTAATGAAATAAATTCTATTCCTGGTAGTTTAGCTTTCTATTTATGGGACGCTAAAGGTATTAACTTTACTGATTTATTAGATGAAATGATTAATATTGGTATTAAGGATTATAAGAAGAGAATAAGTAAGACTCATTCTTTTGATACTAATATTTTACAAGGTTTTGCAGCATCAGGTGGAGTTAAAGGTATGAAGGGAGCAAAAGGGAAGTTAAGATAACTTCTCTTTTTATATGATATATGAAGATAGCTGTTTTAATTAGAAAAGAAAATTCAGATTTAGCGAATGAGTATTATATTAAAGGAATAGAAAAATTTTCAGGAGAAGTTGTTTTGATTAAAGATAGTTATGGTATTAAAGAGCTGGAATCTTTATTAAAAGATGTTAATGGCATTTTACTTACTGGTGGTGATGAAGTAGGACCATTAGACTTTTATTTAATAGAGTATGCAATAAATAATAATTTAAAATTGCTTGGAATATGTCAAGGTATGCAGTCTATGGCTTTATATGGTAGTAATGATGAATTAATTCCTATTAATAATTCTAGTCATAATAGTGATAAAAAATATGTTCATGGTGTTTATTTGAACTCTGGTAAATTAATGATGTTACTTGGTAAAGATAAGCTACTTGTTAATTCTCATCATCTTCAGACTGTTAAAAATAGTTATAAATTTGTTGTTTCTGGATATTCTAATGATGGACTAATTGAAGTAGTAGAAGGTTGTAGAGACATTTTCCAAGTAGGTGTTCAATGGCATCCAGAAAGGATGCTTGACTATGATGTTGATAGTAGAAAAATATTGGAAGAGTTTGTTTCTTCATAAAAAAACAGTAAATTTATTATTTACTGTTGTAGATACTATTTGCATATGTAAAGTCTAGTAATGGCTCTAAATTATCAAGGTATCTATTACGTTCATTTTCATAATTTATGTAGTAGGCATGTTCCCATAGATCAATTGCTAGAATAGGAAAGTAGCCAGATAGTAAAGGGCTTTCTTGATTCTTGGTGTTTACTATATCAAGAGTATTGTTATTGCCAATTACTAGGAATGTGTAGCCAGAACCTTTAACTTTAAGAGCACTTTCTTTTAGTAGATTTAATAAGTTTTCATATGAGGTGTATTGTCTTTCAATTTGTTTTTGTAAATTACCAGTAGGTTTTTGTTGATTTTTAGGTTTTATACTTTTCCAGTATAGGTCATGATTAATGACACCGCCTAAGTTAAATAAAATGTCTTCTTGATCATTTTTGTTGAATTCGTTTACATGAAATATTAATTCTTCAATAGGATATTTATAGTTATAATTATTTTTTTGTAAAAGCTTATTTAAGTTGTTTAGATAAGTTTTTTGATGTTTGTTATAATGAAGGCCTAAAGTATGAGTATCTATATAAGGTTCAAAGTCTTGATAATTATAAGGTAGTTCTTGTAACTGATACATATATTTCTCCTTTCTTTTAAGTATATGTTTTTGTACAAAAAAAACGACTTGTTTAGTCGTTTGATTTTATAATATGGTGGGCTGTTAGGGATTCGAACCCTAGACCCACTGATTAAGAGTCAGTT
>CAVKJF010000055.1:0-8019 GCA_963656615.1 bacterium
ACACACTGCCCTTTCACGGCAGCATTCACGGATTCGAATTCCGTACTCGTCACCAGTAAAAAATCAAAATCCAGAAATTCTGGATTTTTTTATTGACATTAACGCTTATTTCATGTAACATTATATATGCGAACGCACAAGAGGAATGGAGTAGTACTCAAGAGGCTGAAGAGGCGCCCCTGCTAAGGGTGTAGGTCGGGCAACTGGCGCGAGAGTTCAAATCTCTCCTACTCCGCCATTATAAAATTAAACCTTGTTTTTACGAGGTTTTTTTGTTTGTTCCTTTCGACAAAACTGTCTTCTATTTTTATAAAATTATGATATAATTTTAATAGGAGGGTTGATATAGTGAATGATGCAATACATGTTTTTTTTAAACACTTTAAAAGAATCAATGATTATTATAAATTTTTAATAAATAAAACTAAACAGGCAAATTATGTAGGAATTACTAATGAATGGATTATTGATAATTTCTATTTGCTAGTTGAAGCTAAAACTGACATTGTAAATGATAAAAAAGTTTTAAAGAAGAGACTAAAAAATACAAAGACTCTATACTATTTTCTTAGACATATAGCGTCTGTAAATAATTATAATATTCCTTTTAATAATTTAGTTTCAGAATTAAAAAAATATCAACATGAGAACAATGTTATTTTTTCATATAGAGAAATAATGGCTATTAAACCTTTATTATTATTTGTTTATACTGAGAAGTTATATTCACTTTGTATAGATTTAAAAGATAAAATGTTAATACAAGATAAAATTAATAAAACTATAGAAAGTGTTGATAAAGAAAATATAAGTTTAAATGATTTAATTGGTAATAACTTTGATTATTTAAATAATCAGTATTATATATATGAGTTGAATCAACAACTAAATAAACTTGGTGATAAAAGTAATTCTATTTTTAAAGAGATTAATGAAATACTTAAGAGTAAAGATATTAGTTTAAAAGAAATAATTAATGAATATTATCAAGAAAAAGTTGATAATAATATTTTAATTTCTAATATCTTTGGTGATTTAAAATCTTTATTTGAACTTTCTGATGAATTGTTATTTAAAAATGTTTCTTTTACTGAAAAGTTATTTTTAGAAGATAAAGTGTATAAAAAGATGACTGTTGAGTCTAAAAATCTTTATAGAGAAAAAATTACATCTTTAGCTAAAAGAAAAAGATGTAGTGAGTATGAGTTATTAAAGGATTTGTCTAAGAAAAGTACTGAGGAAGATAAGCACATTGGCTGTTACTTATTTAAAAATAAGAATTATAGTTTTAGATCGTTTTTATATATTTTGATTATTTTTATACTTACAATTTCTATTACATTTTTAATTTCTAAATACTTTATTGGTATGAGAGTTTTGGGATTTTTAATACTTTTAGTTCCAGTTAATCAATTAGTTATTAAAATTATTAATTCTATTTTATTAAGAGTAGTTCCAGCAACAATATTACCTAAGATGGATTATTCTTCATCTTTACCAGATGAGGCAGCTACAATGGTTGTTATACCGACAATTATTTCAGATACTAAAAAAGTAAAAGAAATGTTTGATGTTTTAGAGACTTTTTACTTAACAAATAAATCTAATAATTTGTATTTTACTTTATTAGGAGATGTTAAATCTGCAGATAAGAAAGTTCTTGATATTGATAAAGAAATTTCAGCAACTGGTAAAGAGATAGTTAATAAACTCAATAAGAAGTATGGAAAAGAATTATTTCATTTTGTCTATCGAAAGAGATTTTGGAATGAAAAAGAAAATTCATTTTTAGGATATGAAAGAAAACGTGGTGCTCTTTTACAATTTAATAAATTATTACTTGGTAAGATGGATGCTTCAGCAATTAAAGAAAACTTTTTTGTTAATACAATTAAGAAGAATAGTTTAAATATTAAATATGTTATTACATTAGATACTGATACAAGATTAGTTTTAAGTACGGCTTTAAACTTAATTGGCACAATGGCTCATCCTTTGAATAGACCTGTTTTAAATGAAAATAGAACTAAAGTTATTTCTGGGTATGGAATAATGCAACCTAGAGTTAGTGTTGATATTGAATCTACTAATAAGAGTTTATATAGTCAGATTTTTGCGGGTGTAGGTGGATTTGATACATATTCAGCTGTTGTTCCTAATGTGTATCAAGATTTATTTAAAGAAGGAAGCTTCATTGGTAAAGGTATTTATGATTTAGAAGTATTTGATGAAATATTAGATAATACTTTTCCGGATAATTTGATCTTGTCACATGATTTGTTAGAAGGAAGTTATTTAAGAACTGGTTATGTTTCAGATATAGAAGTTATAGATGATTTCCCATCTTCATTTTTGACAGATATTACTAGGCATCATCGTTGGGCTAGAGGAGATACACAAATATTATATTGGCTTTTTAATAGAGTAAAAAATAAAAATAATGAGACTGTTAAAAATCCATTAAATTTACTTTCTAGATTTAAAATATTAGATAATATAATTAGAATGTTTTTAATGCCATCACTATTACTTATTTTGTTACTTTCTATTTGTTTTGGAAAAGTTAATTCTTTATTCTTTTTAGGATTTGTTTTATTAGAGATTTCTTTTTCAATTATTTCATTCATTGCTGGTAAGATGACATTTAAAAGTAATAAAAAGATGCATGTTTATTATAAGAATTTATTAGTAGGTGGAAAAAGTATTATACTTCAAGCTCTTATTACTTTTTCATGTATACCTTTTTATTCTATGCTTTATATGGATGCGTTTTTTAGGACTTTGTATAGATTATTTGTATCACATAAGAATTTACTTAACTGGCTTACATTTGAAGAGACTATAAATAATACTAAAGAAGTTTTCTTTAATTATGTTAAGGCTTTTATTGTTAACTATGTTTTTGGTGTTATCTTCTTTATTGTAGGACTTTTGACAAATAATATATCTTCATATGTTATAGCTTTCTTATTTGTTATTGCGCCTGTTGCTTTATATTTAGTTAGTTTAAATATAAATAAAGACATTACTATTAGAGATAATAAAAAAGATAAGTTAGTAGATATCGCAAAAGATACTTGGAAGTATTTTTCGGATAATTTAGTTGAAGAATATAATTATCTTATACCGGATAACTATCAAGAAAATAGAGAGAACAAATTAGATATGAGAACTTCTCCTACGGCGATAGGTTATTCATTAGTAAGTATAGTATCAGCTTATGACATGGATTTTATAGCTAAAGAAGAAGCTATAACTTTAATAGATAAGGTTTTAAAAAGTGTTGATTCTTTAGAAAAATGGAATGGTCATTTATACAACTGGTATGATATAAAAACAAAGAATGTGATGCAACCAAGATTTGTTTCAACAGTTGACTCTGGTAATTTAGTTGCGAGTATGATTGTTGTTAGAGAGTTTCTTAGTACTTTAGAAGAAGAGAAGTTATTAAAACTTTGTGATAAATTAATTAATAATACTAATTTTAAGAAATTATATACTAAGAAAAATGTATTTAGTATTGGATATGATGATAATGAAGGAAAATTATCAATTTATAATTATAATAAGTTTGCTAGTGAATCAAGATTAACTAGTTATTTAGCAATTTGTAAAGGTGATGTTCCAGCAAAACATTGGTTTTCTTTAGATAAGTCTCTAACAACATATAAAGGACATAAAGGACTTATTTCTTGGTCTGGTACTTCATTTGAGTATTATATGCCATTGTTATTTATGAAAAATTATCCTAATACATTGTTGGATGAGTCATATTATTTTGCTTATTTTTGTCAAAAAGAATATATAGAAAAAGTTTCTAGAAAACTACCATGGGGTATTAGTGAGTCTGCTTATAGTGAACTTGATAACTCTCTAAATTATAAGTATAAAGCTTTTTCGACACCATATTTAAAAGCAAAAGAGGATAAAGAAAATAGAGTAGTTTTATCTCCTTATGCATCAATTATGGCTATGGAGTTATTTCCAGATTCAGTTATTTCTAATATTGAAGCATTTATGAAATTAGATATGTATGGTAAATATGGTTTATATGAGTCATATGACTATGATAATAAAAATGTAGTAGAAGCATATTTTGCACATCATCAAGGAATGATTTTGGTAGGACTTGTTAATTATTTAAAGAAAGATGTTATAAAGAATTATTTTCATAGTAATCTTTCTATTAGAACTTTTGAGATTTTATTAAAAGAAAAAGTACAACTTAGAAGTGATATAGATATGAAAATGGATAGTTATAAAAAATATAATTATAAAAAAGAAAAAGTTCTTAATGATATTAGAACTTATAACTATATTTCTTATATGCCAGAAGTTTCAGTTTTATCTAATAAAAAATACTGTGTACTTTTAAATGATAGAGGTAATGGTTTTTCTAGATATAGAACTTTACAACTTAATAGATATAGAAAAGTTACAGAACAAGACTATGGTTTATTTATGTATGTTAGAGATGTAAAAACTAATTATACTTGGTCTAATACTTTTGCGCCAGTTAATAAGAGACCTGATAATTATGAAGTCGTTTTTGCTTCTGATAAAATTAAATATATAAGAACTGATGGAGTTATAACTACTAGTACTGAAGTTGTAGTTGCGACTGATAATAATGCAGAAGTTAGAAAAGTTACATTTAAAAATAATGGACGTAGTCAGAAGGTATTAGAACTTACTACTTATACAGAAGCTATTTTATCTGAAAATATGGATGATGTTTCACATAGAGTTTTTAATAATATGTTTATATCTAGTGAGTATGATAATAAATCTAATTCTTTGATATTAGTTAGAAAAAGTAGAAAAGATTCTAATGTTAATAGTTATTTAGTACATAGATTAATTATTGATAATCCAGTAGATAAATATAGTTATGAGACTGAAAGAAGTAATTTTATAGGAATAGGACATGATTCTACTGAGCCAGTTTGTATAAATAATAAACTTAGTAATTATACTGGTGATAATTTAGATCCAGTTTGTAGTATTAGAAATAAAATTACAATAGAGGCTGGTAGTAGTAAAAGTGTTTATGTAGTACTTGGTTTTGGTAGGAGTAGGGAACAAATTAATGACATAATTAATTCTTATGTTACTAAGTATGATTTTGATAGAGTATTTAAAGTTTCAGCTTTAGCGAACGCTATTAATACAAAGAATATGAATATAAAAGGTAATGATTTAAGAATATTTAATACTATGCTTAATTATTTATATCAAACTACTAAGATATCTGTTACAGAAGAGAGAATGGATTTATTAAGAAAGAATAGTTTGTCTCAAAAAGGATTATGGAAATTTGGAATATCTGGAGATAGACCGATAATATTAGTTGATATTAATGATATTAGTGATTTATCTTTTGTACTTGGTATTTTGAAAGCATTTGAGTATTATAAAAATAATTCAATATTTGTAGATGTTGTGATTATAAATGATGAAGATGGTAAATATAATGATGTTATTAATAGAGAAATAGAAAATGAGATTTATAGAATGTATTCTGTTAATAGTTTTTATCATACACCTGGGTCTATTAAAGTTATTGATGGAAAAAGTTTATCTAGAGAAGAGATAAGTTTATTTAGAATTGTTCCAAGACTTAGATTTGATATTAAGAATCATATTACTTTGAACGAAGCAGTTGAGGAGTTACAAAAAAATAATAAAATTGGTAATTATTATAGGGATGAATATGAAGAAAATGTACCTAGTGTAAATGAAGAAAAGTTAGTTTTTGATAATGGTTATGCTGGATTTAATAAAACTGGTACAGAGTATATTATTTATAATAATGGAACACCTGCTCCTTGGAGTAATGTTATTGCGAATGAGAAGTTTGGAACAATTATTACTAATACTGGTGCAGGATATACGTATTTTGAAAATTCTTCGGAGTTTAAGATTACTTCTTGGACTAATGATACTGTTGTTTCTGATGTTTCAGAAGGATTTAAGTTTGATGGAAAAAGATTTCATCCTGAATCATGTGTTCATGGACTTGGTTATAGTATTTTAAAGAGTGAGTCTTTAGAATTAGAAAAGGAAATAACAGAGTTTGTTCCGGTTGATGATACTGCTAAATTATATTTATTGAAACTAAGAAATAAGACTAATAAAAAGTTAGATTTTGATGTTAGTTATTTTATTAATCCAGTACTTGGTAATTTTGAAGAAAAAACGGCTAGACATATTTTATCAGAGTTTATTCCTTCAGATAATTGTGTAAAACTACGTAATGTTTATAGTGTTAATTATAGTGAGTTTTGTGTTTATATGTCTTCTAGTGAAAAGATTAACTCTTCTGTTGTTGATAGAATCTTGGTTAAGAGTATTGATACTAAAGTTAGTTTGAAGCCAGGTGAGGAAAAGAGTATTTCATTTATGTTGGCTGCTTTAAATAATGATAAAGGTCATTTAGAATTAATTGATAAATATCGTGATATTTCAAATGTAGAGAAGGAATTGGTTAAAGTTAAGAAACATTGGCGGGAGACTTTAGGTGTTGTTTCTGTAAAGAGTCCTGATAAGAGTTTTGACTTTATGATTAATTCTTGGTATTTATATCAAACTATTTCTTCTAGAATTATGGCTAAAGCAGGATTTTATCAAGTATCTGGTGCCTTTGGCTATAGGGATCAGTTACAAGATGCAATGAACATAGTATTGGTAAAGCCAGAGTATACAAGAAAACAAATATTAATTAATGCGGCTCATCAATTTACTTCAGGAGATGTTTTACACTGGTGGCATGATAGTAATAATTTCGGACTTAGAAGTCGTTATAAGGATGATTATTTATGGCTAGTTTATGCAACTATTAATTATATCGATGTTACTGGGGATGTTTCTATTTTAAAAGAAGTTGTTCCTTATGTATCTGGGGATGTACTTAGTAATTATGAGTATGAAAAGACAATGTATTTTAGTTATACAGAAAAAACTGATACTTTATTGAAACATTGTATTAAGTCTTTAGAATTATCGATGTCTTCTCTTGGTAGTCATGGTATATCTTTAATTGGTGGCGGTGACTGGAATGATGGTATGAATAGAGTTGGTATTAAAGGAAAAGGTGAAAGTATCTGGTTAGGCTTCTTCTTATATAATATTATTGATAAGTTTACTCAGATGATAAAAGAATTTAATATTGATTTAGATGTTTTAGAGTACTATGAATTTAATAAGTTATTGAAGACTAATTTAAATAAATATGCTTGGGATGGAAATTATTATTTAAGAGCTTATTTTGATAATGGTGACAAACTTGGTAGTCATGAAAATAATGAGTGTAAAATAGATTTAATTTCACAGAGTTTTTCAATTATATCTGGAGTGATACCGGAGAACAGAGTAGCTAAAGTTTTAGATTCTGTTTCAGAAAACCTGGTTGATGAAAAGACAGGTATTGTTAAACTATTGACGCCAGCTTTTAATAAGTCTTTAAATAATCCTGGTTATATTATGAATTATCATAAAGGTATTAGAGAAAATGGAGGTCAATATACACATGCAGTTGCTTGGTACATTATGGCTTTAATTAAGGAAAGTCGTTATAATGAGGCATATCATTATTATCAAATGATTAATCCTATAAATAGAAGTTTAAATAGAAAACAGGTTTTGAAGTACAAAGTTGAACCTTATGTTATTGCGGCTGATATATATTCTGCACCTAGCTTTTTAGGTCATGGCGGATGGACTTGGTATACAGGTTCTTCTGGTTGGTTTTATAATACTGGTGTAAGAGATATTTTAGGTATTCAAAAACATGGTGATATTTTAAATATTGTTCCTAGTATTCCAAATGACTGGGCTGGTTTTAAAGTTGTTTATAAATATATGAGTACTGTTTATAATATCGAAGTAAAAAGAACAGGTATAGAAAAAATTACTTTTGATGGAAGAGACGTTGAAAATGTAAAACTTGTTGATGATAGTTCTACTCATAGTGTAATTGTTGATGTAAAATAGGAAGAAGTTTATTCTTTCTATTTTTTT
>CAVKJF010000056.1:0-5737 GCA_963656615.1 bacterium
GTCATACTTCCTACAAATACTGTTACTATTAGGTGTATTAGTCTTTCATGTTGAAAAAACTTTATTTGAATTAGATGATTATTAATAGTTTGATTTAAATTTGTATTTTTTTCATTAGAAATTATGTTGTCTATTTCAGTTAAATATTCTTTTAAATTATCTTTCATATTTACTCCTTAAATTTTATTTGTAAGAGATTCATTTTTAAAATCTTCTTCCATTAGTAATTCGTGAATTTCTTCTTCTTTTGTATCTAGATATACTTCTTCAATACGATTGACGCTACATTTTTCAGCTTTAATTATAGAAATAACTTTATCTACTGTTTCTTCTAAGTCATCATTTATGACTACATAGTTATATTTAGTTACTTCATTTATTTCTTTATATGTTTTATGAAAACGTTCAATTAATTTATCATTACTGTCAGTATTGCGTTTTTTTAATCTTTTTACTAGTGTTTTTATTGATGGAGGCATTATAAAAATAAATATTGATTCTGGTAATAATTTTTTTATGTTACTAGCACCTTCAATTTCAATTTCTAAAATTACATCTATTCCTTGGTCTAATTTTTCTTTTATAGGTCCTTTTGGAGTGCCATAGTAATTACCGACATATTCAGTATATTCTATGAAATAGCCTTCTTTTATTTTTTCTTCAAAATCTTTTTTAGTTACAAAATTGTATGTTATACCTGGAATGTCATTATCTCTTTTTGGTCTTGAAGTAGTAGAAACTGAAAGCCATAGATTTTTTTCTCTTTTTAATAATTCAGCAATTACTGTTCCTTTTCCGCCACCTGATGGTGATGATATAACTATTACTTGTCCTGTTTTTTTACTTTTAATCATTTTCTTCTCCTTTTATTATTCTTTGATATTCTTGATTTACTAATTTTTCTGGATTATCCTCTGTTAAAGAATATATTTTGGTTGTTTCAATTTCAAACTCTAACATTTGATCTTTTTCTTTATTTATTTTACTTATCAGAGGAATATCTAGTTCTTTTTTGATACTATTTAGATAAGTACTTCCTTTTTTATTTAGACCTAGGATTCTAATATAAGTTATATTTTCAAATTGATTCTTTTTTTCTTTAGTAAAATTACATAATATATGTAGTAACATTCTTGATAATTTGTTGTAAGTGTATCTTTTACTTTTTATACTATTAATTAATTCATCATATGAAGTTGCTTTTATGATATTTTTCTTTAATAACTTGTCTATTCCTTCATCTACCATATTATAAATAGATAGGTCATTTTCAGTAATTATTTTATATTTTAAATATGGGAAATAATTATCCATATAGTGAAGATTACTCAAGTATTTTATAGAGTAGTTTGGCACTTGGTTTGAGATATCTTCTTTATTTTTTAGAGCTTTTCTAATCGCTGTTGCGCCTGAGATAGTGCTAGTTATGTTTTTATCATGGTAGTTATTAGTTCTTTTTATTGTTTCTGGAATTATATTGTAGTTGTTTTTTAAAATTGTTTTTATGTAGCTAACTCCTAGTAAGTCGTTTGGTGTTTTTATACTTTCATTTGTTAGATCTTTAATAGCTTTAGAAATGGCGGTTGGATAATTTTCTCCAAACTTAGAATATATTTTTACTAATTTGTCAAAGTCAGGATTATTAATTTGAGTTTTAGCAATTAAATTTAGGGTATCAATATTATCTGATTCACTTCCAAAGACAAATTTTTTGACTTTTAATTTTTCTAACAAAGTTATAGCACCATAGCTAAAGTAGTCAGCACTTTGAGTTGCGAAAGGAAAGGGTAGCTCAATTACTAAGTCACAACCTGCTTTTAGAGCTATTTCAGTACGTTTCCATTTATCAATTATAGAAACATCGCCACGTTCTGTAAAGTTTCCTGTCATGACTAATACTATTACGTGATCTTTATACTTTTCTTTAATTTTATTTATATGATATAAGTGACCATTGTGAAATGGATTATACTCTGCAATAATACCGATACTTTCCATTTTTATACCTCATTTCTTGTCTAATAGTTTAACATAAATAATAGTAAAATACAATTTAGAGTGGAGTTCTTTTATTTACATATTTTGTAGTATGTTGTATAATTTATTTGAATAAAATTAAATGAGAAGTTAAATTTGAGAAAATCTTTTTTAAATAATGATGGGTGATTGTATGAAAGTTATTGTAGTAGCTGGAGGAACAGGTGGTCATATATATCCGGCTATTTCTATTATAAATAAAATTAAAAAAATGGAATCAGGTAGTGAAGTCTTATATATTGGAACAACAGATAGAATGGAAAAAAATATAGTTCCTAAACTGGGTATTAAGTATGTTGGTATTGAAATGTCAGGCTTAAATAGAAGTAGTTTATTAAGTAACTTTAAAGTTTTTGGTATGTACAGAAAAGCTGTTAGTAAGGCTAAAAGTGTTATAAAAGAATTTGATCCAGATATTGTCATTGGTGTAGGGGGATATATTACAGCTCCTGTTTTATATGCGGCTCATAAGTTAAAATATAAGACGGCTATTCATGAACAAAATTCTATACCAGGTCTTTCTAATAAATTTTTATCTAGATTTGTAGATAAAGTTTTTGTGTCTTTACCTGGTAGTGTAAAATATTTTTCTAAAGATAAAGTTGTTTATACTGGTAATCCTAGAAGTGAAGAAATTATTTCTACTAAGAAAATTGATAAAGAAGAACTTGGCTTTGAAAAAAATAAAAAATTAGTTGTTGTTGTGATGGGATCTTTAGGTTCTACTACGATTACTAATAGATTAAGAGAGATTATTCCTGGATTTAATAATAAAAATTATCAAGTATTAGTTATTACGGGTAAAAATTATTATGATAAATATAAAGATATTGAGTTGAGTTCTAATGTAAAAGTTGTGCCTTTTATGGATAATTTAATTGGTGTTATGAAAGATACGGATTTAATTGTATCTAGAGCAGGGGCATCTACTATTGCGGAAGTTAGCGCTATTGGACTTCCAGCTATATTTGTTCCTTCACCATATGTTGCGAATAATCATCAATATATGAATGCTAAAGAGTTAGAAGAAGGAAATGCTTGTAAAATTCTTTTGGAAGAAGACTTTTCTAAAGAAAAATTAATTAAAATGATAGATGATATATTAAATAATGATGAATTATATGATAAAATGCATAAAGAGAGTAAAAAGTTTTGTGTTGATAATTCAGCAACTAGAATTTATGAAGAGATTAGAAAGTTATTATAGGTGATCATTGTGAATATAATTAATGAAATAGAAAAATTAGATATAGGACGAGTGGAGGTAAATGTTAGTTTAAGTAAGTATACGACTTATAAAGTTGGTGGTACTGCTTTGGCTTTGGTTTATCCTAAAAGTGTTAATAAGCTTATTATTTTGGTAAAATTTCTTACTAGTTCTAAAATAAAATATAAAGTAATTGGTAATGGTTCTAATCTTCTTTTTTCTGATAAAAATTTTGATGGAGTAATTATTAAACTTACAGAACTTACAGATTTAGAGTTTTTGAGTTATAATAAGATTAGAGTTGGTGCTGGGTATTCTTTACCTAAACTTTCTCTTCTTGTTGCGAAAAAGGGTCTTGCTGGATTAGAATTTGCTTCTGGTATTCCTGGTACTGTAGGTGGAGCTATTTTTATGAATGCTGGGGCTTATAAAAGTGATATGGGTTACGTTGTTCAAAGTGTTAGAGTACTAACTCCAGATTGTAAGATTATTACTTTTGAAAATAGAGAGATGGATTTTCATTATCGCAGTTCTTTTTTACAGAATCATCCTGAATATATTTGTTTGGATGTTGTTATTAAGTTGAAGAAGGGTGATAAGGAATTACTTGATGAAGTTATTAAAGAAAGAAGAGCTAGAAGAATTGAGTCTCAACCTTTAGAATATCCTTCTGCTGGATCAGTTTTTCGTAATCCAGAAGGTAACTTTGCGGGTAAACTTATTGAAGATTTAGGACTAAAAGGATATCGTATTGGTGGCGCAATGGTTAGTGAAAAACATGCTAACTTTATTATTAATTATGATAACGCTACAAGTGATGATATAAAGAACTTGATAGATTATCTTCATGATAGGGTAATGAATGAGTATAATATTGATTTAAAAATAGAACAAGAATTTGTAAATTGGGAGTAATTGATGGCTAAAAAGATAGTTAAGAAAAAGAAACTTAAAATAGTACCTTTTTTAATAGTGCTTTTAATATTAATTGGACTATCTTTTAGTGTGTATCAAGTTTTAAAGGCTAATATTAAAAATATTGTTATTAAAAATGCTTCTTATTTAAATGATGACTATGTTATAGATTTAGCAGGTATTAAAGATTATCCTAGTTTTTATTTGACTAGTAGTATAAAAATGGAGAAGAATTTAAAAAAGAGCCCTTATATTATTTCTGCTAAAGTAAAGAGAAAATTTTATCATGTTTTAGAGATAGATTTAAAAGTAAATAATCCATTATTTATTAATAACTCTTCAAATACTGTTGTTTTTGAAAATAAGGGTACTGTTCCAATTGATGAAGAAATTGATTTATTTAGAGTACCCAGATTAATGAATTATGTACCTGATGATAAATATGATACTTTTATTGCTAAAATGGCATTAATTGATAAAGGAATATTAGGAAAAATTGCAGATATTGAATATACACCAAATGATTATGATAAAGATAGATTTCTTTTATATATGGATGATGGTAATATGGTTTATCTTACTTTAACTAAATTTAAACAAATTAATTATTATAATGAAGTTCTAGAACAGTTAGAAGGTAGAAAAGGAATATTATACTTGGATTCTGGTAATCATTTTCAAATTAAGGAGTAAGTTATGAAAAAAGAAAATTGTAAGGAAATATTAAAGTATGGAGTAATGTTTTTACTTTTCTTTTTGTGTTTACAATTTTTTTATAATTGTTTTCAAGGCGATCAAATATATAACTTTGGTTTTAGTTACGCTATTAGTAAGGGAGAAGTTCCATACAAAGATTTTAATATGATTATTACTCCATTTGGAGCTTTCTTTTATTTTATACCTTTTATATTTGGAAAACATTTATTGATATTTAATCTTTTTCAAGCTTTTATGCTATGTTTGCTGTTTTATTATTTATTTAAATTATATGGACAAAAGACTTGGATATTATTTGTTTTATTATTTTTTCCTTACCCAATACCTTTTCCTACATTGATGTTTCAAGGATATAATTTTTTGTTATTATTTGGACTTATACTTTTAATTTATTTAGAGAGGGAAAAAGCTAATGATTATTTAATTGGCTTTATTATTGGTCTTTGTTTTCTTACTAAACAAACGGTTGGTTTTGTTTTAGCTTTGCCAAGTTTTTATTACTTGTTTAAAGATAAGAATTATAAAAAAGTTCTTAAAAGAGCAGTTGCATTTTTATCTATAAATATTGTTTTTGTTATATATTTATTAATAACTAAAAGTTTTGGACAATTTATTGATTTCTGCTTTTTAGGAATGTTTGATTTTACTAAACAAAATGGTACTATTTTCGATGCCAACTTTATTATATTTTTAATTGAAATTATTTGTATTCTTGTATTTATAATTAAGGATAGAAAAAATATTAATAATTATTATGTTTTGGCATTTTCTATGATTTCTATTCCATTATTTGATTATTATCATGTTGCTTTATTTACATATGCCTTTTTATTTTTACTTATTGAAAAAATTAATTTTACA
>CAVKJF010000056.1:5747-7768 GCA_963656615.1 bacterium
GGATTTGAATTCAAATTAATGAATAAAAAAGTTGAGAAAAATACTAAAGAAATTATTGCTTACATTGATAATAACAAGGATAAAAATATTATTATTTTGTCAGCTAATGCTTATTTTTTTAAAATAGTTACTGATAGGGATATTAATTATTATGATTTACTTAATTATGGTAATCATGGATATAATGGTACTAGTAAGGTTATTAAGAGTTTAAAGAAGGAACAAAGTCCTATTTTTATTATTAATATTAAGGAGTATGAAGATAATTCTAGTGATAGACAACAAATTAATAAAGTTGTTATTAAGTATGTTTTAGATAATTATAAACTAATAACTACGAAGGGTGAGTATGTTATTTATGGAGAAGGTTAAAAATAGTAAAGTAATTTCTTTTTTCTGGAATAATAAAAATGTTATTTTTGTTTTTATATTTACCTTATTGATTTATATGTTTTTAGGGTTTTATATTAATAATGGTGATCCTACTGCTAGTTATGGATTTAGTCACGCTATTGTAAAGGGTGAAGTTCCTTATCGTGACTTTAATACCATTTCAACTCCTTTGTATGCATTTTATTGTTCAATATTTCTTTTGATATATGATGATTTTTTAATGTTTGTAATTGCACAAACAATATTAGTTACTATTATGTTTTATTTTCTTTTTAAGACATATGGTAATAAAGCATGGTTAGTTCTTTTAGCAATGGTTATTTTAAAGTTCATGGGTTTTAATGCAACATATAATTTTTGTTGTTTAGCGATGTTTTCAATAATTATTTATTTAGAAAGGGAACATAATGATAAGGATTATTTAATAGGCTTATTTTTGGGACTTGCTTTTCTTTCTAAACAGACTATTGGTGGATTGTTGGTTTTGCCAACGATTTTATACTATTTCAAAACTCCCAAAAAAATATTAAAAAGATTTATTGGTTGGATGATTCCTTGTTTGATATTAATAATTTATTTAATATTTAATAGTGCTTTGTTTGATTTCATTAATTTGTGTTTTTTAGGATTGTTTGATTCAGTAGATGAAGAATATGAATCAAATCAAAAAATAATAAATATTTATTTACTATCTGGTTTTTTATTTCCATGATTATGATTTTAATAGCAATAGTTTTTATATTTAAAAAGAAAGATATTATGAGTTTATATATGCTTGTTCCAATTGGATTTGTTATACCAATATTTGATTTACCACATTTTGCTTATTATTTATCTGCTTTTATGATTGCTATTGTGTCATATATAAAAGAATTGAATAAACCTAAATTATTATTGGTTCTTGGTTGTATTTTAGAGTTTACGATTTTTAATTGGCAAATGGCAACTCATGGTTATAAAGCATCATTTTATAAAAATATAAATCATTTTAAATATAAGTATAACTATGAATTAGATTATAATGGCGATATGAGACAACGTAAATTTATTAATAAGTATATTGATTTAGATCCTATTTTAATTATGTATTACTCTATGCACTACAATATTTCTATGGATAGAGATATTACATATTTTGATATATTTTTATATGGTAATCATGGGTATAATGGTACAAATATGATGATCAATAGAATTAAAAAAATGAAAGACCAGTATTTTATCGTTAATATGTCTGAATATGAAGATTCAAAAAACGGTAATGGAACATCACAATTTAATTATGAAATAGTTGATTATATTATTAATAATTCTACTATTTATGCAAAAAAAGGCGATTTTGTTGTTTACTATAAGGAGTGATAATTATCACATATCCTTTTTTTATATTTTGTTTTAAAATTTGTTTTGTGTGATATTGCGTTACCAAATAATTTATTTATTTTTATAACTATTTTTGTTATATAGATTAATTCTAGTGAAAGGGTGTTTTTAATGTTAGATAAAAGGTATAAAAGTTTAATTTTAATAATATTTTTGTTTTTATTATTTTTATTATTTAATCTTATTTTATTGCCTACTAATTTGGATGAAATTTGGAATTATGGTTTTAGTCATAATTTATATTC
>CAVKJF010000057.1:0-7688 GCA_963656615.1 bacterium
CATTTTATGATTCTTTAAAGAAATTTTCTATATGTCGTGTTGGAGAGACAAATTATTTAGAAGGTATCATAAAATTTGAAACTATTATCTTACTGGCGTACTTCTTTTTAATTTATGTAGTAGGGATGATGATTTTAGGCACAAATTATTTTATACAATATATTATTTTTGTTACTATTTATGCAATGATTTTATTTATAATCCATCTTCTTCATTCTATAGCATTTATCTATCAAAAAAATGTGTTTTTATGTTTTTTAGGCACATACATTTTTTTAGCAATTTACAATTATTATTTACTTGACTTAGTTTATAGGTTTATTTTTAATTAGGAGAATGATTTATGGAAAAAATTTTAGAAATAAAAGGCTTGGTAAAAAAATTCACTGATAATGTAGTTTTGAATAAATTAGATATGAATGTTTATAAAGGAGATGTTATATACATTTATGGATCTAATGGATGTGGGAAATCAACTCTTTTAAAGGTTATTGCAGGATTATTGAAAGCTGATGAAGGAACAGTAAATATTAATAAAGATATAGATATAGGAGCATTAATTGAAAATCCAGAGTTTTCTAATTATTCTACGATAAAAGAAAATTTAGAATATTTATATAATTTGAAACATTGTTTTGATGAAGAAAAAGTAGCATCATTATGTAAAATGTTTGATTTAAATTTATATGATAAAAAGATAATAAAAAAATATTCAATTGGCATGAAGCAGAAAATGGGAATTATTCAAGCCTTTATGGAAAATCAAAATCTTATTCTATTAGATGAGCCGACAAGAGGACTTGATGAAAAGTCTGTACAGACATATGTAGCGATGATGAAGAAACTTGTTTTTGACGAAAAGACTATCATAGTAACGTCGCATGATTTTCTAGATATAGGTTTTACAAAAATATACGCTTTAGAAGCTGGAAAATTATATGAGAAAGAAAAGATTATTTAAATATTATATTTTATATTTGTTGATATATATAATTCTTTATGTGCAATTTAATTTCAATTATGATAGTTTAACTGGATTTTTGGAATCAAATATTTTGATTTTTAATAAATCTATATTAATTCAAATAGAATTTTTTAGCATATATATTATTATGTTTTTGTTGATAAACGAATATATGAGTTTTTATGATAATTTAAAAGCAATGATACTTGTTAGATATTCAAAAGATTATCGTTATATCCTTTTTAAGGAATTAATGATTATAACAATTTTATTTTCTATTCCATACTTCATATGCTGCAATAGAATATCGGATATCATATTAGTTATAGTTAAATTTATGTTTTTCATAATATTATATATTCTGCAGAGAAAAATAGATAATCATTACGTAAATACAATAACACCATTGGTATATTCTTTATTCAATTTGCTTTTAAATAGTATATAGATTAATAAAAGAAGAAAATATATTTTGTGGAAAATAAAAAAGAGCACGACATAAACGCTCTTTTTTATTTTTTATAAATATCCCTTCTATGACCGATTTCAAAAATACTGATAGTTATTATCTCTTCTTCAATCGATGCAAACAATCTATAATCTCCTACCCTGTATCTCCAAATACCTTTTAGATTCCCTTTCAAAGCTTTTCCATGCAGTCTTGGATCAGGCGTATTGACTAGATTTTTGATAACCCAGTTTTTTATAACACGAACAGTTTGCTTATCTAATTTTTTTAACTGTTTAACTGCAGATTCAGTAAATTCTACTTTATACATTTAGACACCAAGCATTTTCCAAACTTCAGTATGATCATATGTCTTTTCTTGTTTAGCTTTTTCAAACGCATATAAGATACGATTTTCATCAAGGTCAAGGTCATTCTCTATTTTATCCAGAACAGCATCACGAATAAACTGGCTCATGTTTAATTGATTAACAGAAACATAGTCATGAATTAATTTAGATTCATCGTCATTAACTCTTAAAGAAATTGTAGTCATAATAAGCCCTCCTCTACGTATTACTTGTAATACAATTATATGATTGAAGTTCATTTTTGTCAAAGACCTAGAGACAAGAAAATATATATTTTTTCACTAGAAAAACATGTGCTACAATAATAATATAAGGCCTCGCCGATTGAGAGCGCAAACTCAACCTTAAGGCTATCGCCGTAAGGGTTTGCGGTCTTGCAGACGGCTAGAAAGGAGTGAAATTTATGGCAACAGTTTATGGTAGAATAGCTAAAATTTCAAATGTAGTTGGTCGTTCTGATTATTTGAATGATGAGAAGCGACAAGAAAAAATCGTATTGCAAAAAATAGAAATGCAATACTCATGGCAGGAACATTCTTCTTTTGAAAAGGAACATCAAAAATCGAATGTTGCCAATAATGAGGCACTTGAAGTGCATATTGCTTTACCGAATGAACTTGCCGAAGATAAACGAAGATTAGAGCAAGTCTGTGATGACTTGGCTCATGAGATAGTTGGAAAAAATAAGGACTATGAATATGCAGTTCATTGGAATCACAATCGCACGAATCTTCATGTCCATATTCTTTTTAGTGAGCGTGAAAACCAAATAGATCTCGAGACTAAAGTCTATAAGAAAGACATTTGGCATGACAAAGATACGCATAAATTAGCGAAAGCAAATAGTGAAAATGCTGTATTGGTTCATAAAAAGGGCGAAGTCCAACGAGATAAAGAGGGTAACATCAAATACCAAACGGACATATTCAAAGTAAAGGATAAGAAATTTACTGAACGTTGGTGGTTACATCACAAAAACAAGATAGTCAAAGACACTTTAAATAAGTACGGTTACAAATTAGATTTACACGATGGTATAAAAAATAACCCCTATCTATCACAGAAGAAGTTATACAAAGGAGCAAGTAAAGATTATTTAGATAATGCAAAAGCGTGGAATACAGAAGTTAAACGATATAACGAAAATGTAAAACAACATATCGAATTAGAACCAATACAATTAAAAAATTACATTTCTATTAAACAAGAAGTCCTGGAAAATGTAAAAGAGGCAAATGCTGAAGAAAAGAAAATAACGCCAAAAGCAATTGAGTTAGTGCATGAAATGGCAGACTGGGTCATGGACACACTCCGAGATCTTAAAGTATATATCAAACGCAAAAGCAGAGAATATGAGGCTGCAAAGGCCTGGAATGGAATAAAAGATAAATTCAATGACATGTTTAAAGAAAATAAAAGACTTGATAATGAAATTAAAAATCTAAGCAATCAGATTGAAGATCTAAATCATCTTGATCATGAATTTACAGAAGTGATAGACAGCAAGTTAAGTCTGATACATGACATAGAAGAACAAGATATGCGCCAAAAAGAGATGTTAAGTCAGCTAAAGGTATTAGAACCAGAAGCATATAAAGACCTCACACAAGAGGAATACCGAAAGGAGATCAAAGGATTGAGTTTTGAAGAACGTATAGATAAAGCTACATCTCTGATTGAAGAACATCAAAGAATGATAGAAAGGAGCAGAGGATATGAGATCGATATCTAGAAAAAGCAATCTGGATAGGTTGAAGCAGCAGGTACAACAAACAAGCAATCAGCAGTACCAGATACAGACGCAGAAGGATGAATTAGAACAAACAGTTGCTTGTAAAAAACAAGAATTAGATTCGAATCAAGATGTAATGAGACAACTGATTCGTTCTGTTTTCGCACAAAATGAAGTGGCTGCAGCAAAAGAGAAGGAACAATTGAATGACAGATTAGATAGGTTTGCCCATAACCAGCAGGTAATGAATCAGCAGATCATTGAATTGAACGACAACATCACGGATACAGCCTCATTAAATGCGCTGTACGAGGCAAAAAGAAAAGAGCTTGATTTAAACTACAGAAACCAGGAAACTGTTCTTAAGGAACAAATCAAACGGCTTTCAGAGCACATAGAATATCAAGAAAACAAATTAAACAGCATAAATAGATCGATTGAATCCAAAAAGGAAGAGTTTGATAGAATCAGTGAAGATTTGAAAAAGAAAGAATTCTGGATCAACTTCAAAAATGTATGGATAAATAAGTGGATAGCATTTGTTTCAGCTGGATTTTTGCTTGTATTTATTGGAGGATTTTTAGGATGGCCAACATATAAAGTGATGAACAGTGTTTTTAAAATTATTAGGAGCGTTTTTTAATTATGATATAATCTTTCTGTTGTCTGGGCTCACCAACGCGAAGGAGGTGAGAACGTGGTACAACAATTTTGTGATTTTTTAGTTTCTGTTATAGCAGGTGTGGCCGCCAACTACATCTACAAATGGCTCAACAGAAATGACCGGACAACAGAGCATAAAAGAGTGGACTGACTACCCACTCTCTTTTTTTGTAAAAAAAAAAAGGAAAACTGAGTGACTAGGTCAGTTTTCCTTAACGTGGCACAATTTTGTGATTTTTGCCTATACGAATTATATCATGAACTTTTCAAAAGTAAACATCCGAGACTTAGCAGAAGCTAAGTACGAGGACACGTACTTATTAATAACAACAAGATTTTCATGTTTTACTCTAGCACTGTACGGAGAAACATTTACATTTTGCTAGAGTAAAAATTTGCTTGAATACGAATTTGATTCGTGTTATATTTTAGTAAATTATAGGGTCAAAAACTCATTGACAATATAACGTCCATACAGACGTGTTTTGAGGTGTTTTATGAATCTATTAACTAAGTATTTAGAAACATATTTTGATGAAGTAACTTATAAGGATTTTTATAGAGATATATTTCCTGTTGGAGTTTTACAGTGTAAAGGGAAAGATTATTATGGAGATCGTAAATATAATGGCATTATCGTTGAAGTTACAGATGAGAAATTGAATAGTGGGAAGCCTAAAGTTTTAAGACATACGTTGACTGATGATCTAGAAAAGCTGGATGAAGTTGTTTCTCGTGACAACTTCTGTTTGATGAGTCCTATTTCGTATGCAGGAAAGACTAGAGACAGTTCTATGGCTCGTGAATTGTATGCATTAGCTTTTGATTTGGATGGTATTCAGACAAAAATAAAAGATGGTGGAGAGTGGCCATACGGATTGGCCAATTTCTTTCATCAAGTGGATCATATGATGATTATGCCTAAGCCTACATATGTAGTAAGTAGTGGTACTGGAGTTCATTTATATTATGTATTTGAAAGACCTGTACCACTGTTTGAAAATATTGTGGAGCAGATTGAGATACTGAAAAAAGAATTAACTAGAATGATGTGGCATGATAGTATTTCCAAATTAGTGGATGAAATTCAATATGAGCCTGTTTGTCAGGGATTTAGAGTGGTTGGTACGATTACTAAGACAGGTGATAGAGTAAAAGCTTTTGAAACAGGCGGTAAAGTTACGATTGAATATCTAAATGAATTTGTAAGAGATGAATATAAAGTAAAAGAATTTACTTATAGGAGTGATTTGACATTAGATCAGGCGAAGAATAAGTATCCAGAATGGTATCAAAAGAGAATAAAAAAAAAAAAAGGGAGAGGAACATGGAACTTTAATCGAGCAGTTTATGATAAATGGCTCGAACGACTGCCAAGAGAGGCTAATTTAGGGCATCGCTATTGGTCGATATGGGTATTGGCTATAACAGCCATGAAATGTGGTATTTCATTGGATGAACTGGAACGAGATGCGTTTGGATTGATTGATATTATGAACAATAAAGATGAGAACAAATCGGATCCGTTTACTGAAGATGATGTATTGGCAGCTCTTGAAGGGTATGATAGTGCATGGTATACCTATCCGATTGATAAAATGAGTTATCGAGCTAATATTCCAATCGAGAAAAATAAACGAAATGGACGAAAACAAGAAGTTCATATTAAATACATGAACAATCAAAGAGCTTTTAAAGTCGAAATGGGAGAATGTACCAATGGTGGCAGACCAGATAAACAAAAGATTGTTCAAAAATGGCAACTAGAAAATCCTGAAGGAACAAAATATCAATGTGTTAAAGATACAGGTTTATCAAAAAATACAGTTAAAAAATGGTGGAATATATAAAAAAATAGGTTGTAATGAAATTTGATATAACCTATTTTTTTTACGCCGATTTTAGAATGCCTTAAAATTTTAATGAAAATGTAATTGATGATTTGTATTGTTTGAAAGTATTTCATTTTATAATTTCTACCATTAAATTGTATCATGTATTTTAAGACATTAATAGACTGTGTTTTTTAATTTATACTTGTTAAAATCAGTATATAAAGAACATGAAAATAATAGGAGATGTGATAACCATGGTAATAATTGTTCCATTGTAAATGAAAAAGAAAAAAGGAGATAAGGTTATGAAAAATTTAAAGAAAAAATTGATGTATAGTATTGCTGTTTCTACTTTATTATTAGGAACCACTATAGGTGTTTTTGCTTCGTGGTCTGGTCAAATAAACGTACAGCCACCAGGATGGGGTGGAAGTGTAGTTTCTTGGTCAGGAGTAACAAAAACATCAAACAGTTCAAAATTTGCTATTAGTGGAATTAAAGAACCAAATACATTAGATCCATATGCACAATTAGTAAATTCTAATGCAGCAGCAAAAAGTAGTTGGTGTGCGATTCGTCAAGGACAGACAACTTCTGTAAATGATAATACTGGTGTAGCAAATTACATTTATTATACAAGATGTAAAACAAATAATTTAGAGCCAAATTCGAATATAATATCATATTCATTTAATCCTTACTAATGAAAAATAGTAATTTTATACAAAAGCTAGCTATTTTGCTAGCTTTATGTTTACTAACTTTAATATATTTGATAAAAACAGGCTCTAATTATTTATTTTTACTTGATGCACCACATAATAAATCAATTAGTGGTGTTGTTCTTTTATATGAATTGTATTCAGGAAGAGAATTTATAATTTTTAATTTTATTGTTTTATTAGCTATACCTTTTATTTCCAATTTTAAGTCATGTATGTACGGAATTACAGGCTTTGATCGAATGATAGTATCAAGAATTGGTAGAAAAAATTATTATAAAAACTGTGTAATTAAATCAATTAAAGATATTTGGTATTTTCCAATTATAATTAATATTTTTTTACTTATAATGATTCATATATTTTATGTTCCTATATTTGGTTCAAATGTAAAAGAATATGGAATGTATTTTTTTAATAGTGATGTGATAAATATATTTTTTATAGCTTTTATTCAAATTATAGGATGGAGTTTATTAAATATTATTTGTTTTGTATTCTCTCAAATTATAAAAAATAAATTTGCTTATCCATTTGCTTTATTGATTTTTACTATAGCTTTAACTTTATTTTTAGCTATTGTTGCTTCAATAGTTCCATATGATTTTATTCTAGCTATTTTTACTCCATTTACATTGCTAACAAGTGGTATGATGGGGCTTTGGTATATTCAGCCAGGATTATCTATGATAATAATTGTTTTTTTGTCTTTAGGTATATTTGGAATTTTGATATTAATAACTTTAAAATTATTACTAAAAGATGGTGAAATATATGTTAAGAAACTATGCTAACTTATTTCTATATAGCAGGTTATACAGAAGGTTAAATATAATTTCGATTTTGATAATTGTAATTTATTTTTATTTTAATTTAAATCAAGATGCATTAGGGTTCCTTGTACAAGGAAATGCAAAATTTCTATTATTTACAAATGTATATTATATATTAAT
>CAVKJF010000058.1:0-7532 GCA_963656615.1 bacterium
AAAATTCTGGTAAGTGTTATCTAGCTATTGAAAATGATAAAGTATTAGGTATGATTATGGGCACTATACCTGGATATGAAGAGTACGATTATCTAGATGATAAATGTCCAAAAAGAGGAGAAATTACAGAATTAATAGTCACATCTAAAACAAGAAATAATGGCATTGGAAAAGTTTTAATGGAAACTTTAGAAAAATATTTTAAAGAAAACAACTGTGAATATGTTTTAGTCGATGTCTTTGCCTATAACAAAAATGGTATAAAGTTTTATGATAAACAAGGATATCATCCTAGAATGTATACAGAAATAAAGAAAATATAATTTAATCGGGAGAGAAGTATTTATGGGAACTATAATTAATACAATTTCCGTTATCCTTGGTGGGATATTAGGAATTTTATTTGGAAAACACATAAAAGAAGAAAGTCAGACAGCTATTATTAGAAGTTGTGCGATAGCGGTTATTTTTATTGGAGTAGCAGGCGCTATTGAAGGAATGATTAGTGTAACTGATTCCACATTAGTAGCAGGTAGAAGTATGTTTATAGTACTTTGTTTAACACTAGGAACGATACTTGGTGAATTAATAGATATAGAAGGAATATTTGAACGATTTGCTGCCTTTATAAAAGTAAAAACAGGTAATTCAAAAGATAAGAAGTTTGTTAAAGGTTTTACTACCGCTTCATTTACAGTTTGCATTGGTGCTATGGCCATACTTGGTTCTTTAGAAGAAGGCCTACTTGGCGACTATTCAATACTAGTGACAAAATCAATATTAGACTTAATCCTTGTAATGATTTTATCGTGTTCACTAGGAAAAGGATGTATATTTAGTGCTATACCAATATTTATTTTAGAAGGAGCAATGACTTTACTAGCAAAACTCTTATCTGGCGTAATGACTGCCTCAGCCATTGCTAATATATCATTAATAGGATCAATTCTAATATTTTGTGTCGGTATAAATTTACTATTTGATAAAAAAATATCTGTAGCGAACTTACTACCATCAATAGTACTAGCCGTAGTATTTGCATTTTTACCATTTAATTTTTAATAACTAAAATATGAATAATAGGGAGGAATAATTATGAAAGCAATATGTGTAGGTCATTCAACATATGATATAACTTTACCATTAGAAAATTTTCCAGTTGAAAATAAAAAAACAAGGCTTCAAGAAAGTATTGAAAACGGAGGAGGACCAGCCGCAAACGCTGGTTATTTATTAGCTCTTTGGAATGTAGATACGACAATACTTTCTGCCATTGGTGATGACTATTATGGAAAGTTAATAATTGATGAATTTAAAAAAGTTAAAGTGCATACACAATATATAGATAAAGTTAAAAATCATAAAACATCAAGTAGTTATATAATTGCTAATCTAAAAAAAGGAACAAGAACAATTCTAACTGTAAAAGATAAACCAATAAGAAAACTATCATATAATAAAAATCTAAAAGCAGACATTGTCTTAGTTGATGGAGAGCATCCAGAAACAGCAATGAAAGTATTAAAAGACAATAAAGAAGCTATTAGCATACTTGATGCTGGAAGATTAAATGAAGATACTTTAGCATTAGGAAAATTAGTAACGTACGTAATTTGTTCTAAAGACTTTGCTGAAGAATTTTCTAAAATAAAAATCGATTATGCAAACAAAGAAACAATTATATCTTGTTATGAAAAATTAAAAGAATATTATAATACCAATATCATTATTACATTAGAAGAAAAAGGTAGTTTTACTGAAATAGATGGAAAGTATTGTCATCTTCCAAGTGTAAAAGAAAAGTCTCTTGATTCAACTGGTGCTGGAGACATATTTCATGGTGCCTTTGCCTATTTTATAGCAAACTCTTACTCACTAAAAGAGGCTATTCATTATGCGTCAGTTGCTGGTGCATTATCCGTTAAAACCATTGGCTCAAGATATTCAATTCCAAGATTAGAAGAGGTAGAAAATTATGATGATATTATCTAATACACCAAAACTAGATTTGCATGGATTTGATAGAGATTACGCCAAAATGTTAATAGAAGAATTTATATCAGATAACTACAAAATGAAAAATTATCAGGTCTTAATAGTTCATGGTAATGGAACAGGCACATTAAGGAAAACAACTCAGGAGACACTACGACAAAATAAGTATGTTGAAGAATACAAAATAGATAATTTTAACTCTGGTTGTACAATAGTAAAAATCAAGACTAAAGTTTGACAATATAAGCACATTATGCTAGAATAGTGTGCTATATATAAGGCGGGTGAAGTACGTATGTATACGGAAGAATATGAAAACAGAGGATTTCCATTCAGAAATTTTCTACTAAAATTAATATTAATAATAATATTTGTATTTTTATTGGTATGGCTATTACCAAAATTTATAGCTCCATCAATAAATAATAACATCAAAAATAACACCGTAGATAACAAAGGAATTAATGCTTTAACTTCTCAGATTTTTCAAAACAACTTAGATAAAATGAAAGAAGCAGCAATATCTTACTACACAGATGAAAGATTGCCAAAAGAAGATGGTGAATTCAAACAAATGACTTTAAGTGAAATGATTGGCTTAAAGTTAATAACACCATTAATAGATAAAAATAATAAAGCTGTAGACGTTGAAAAAAGTTATGTAAAAATTACAAAATCAGGCAATGAATACATCTTAAAGATAAACATTAAAGATAGTGAAAAAGAAGACTATATTTTAGTACATTTAGGTTGCTACACATACTGTGATTCAACTATTTGTGAAAAGAAAGAAACAGAAGTAGTTGTAAAAGGAAGCATTATAAATGAAAAAACACCTATAGTTAAAAAATATTATTGTCAAATAGTTAATGGAAAATACTATAGTAAATCAGGAAATGTTGTAAATAAAGCAACATATGATAGTGAATGTAATATTAAGCCATCAAAACAAGATGATAAGTACTCTTGTGTTAAAGTAAATGGAAAATATTATGATAAATCCGGGAGCATAGTAGATAAGAAAACTTTTGATAAAAGTTGTAATTCAAAAGAAGAAGAAAAATATTCATGTGTAAAGGCTAACGGTAAATACTATGACAAAGATGGTAATGAAGTAGATAAAGAAACTTTTGAAGAAAAATGTAATACCAAACCAGAAGAAGATAAATATTACTGTGAAATTATTGATGGTAAGTATTATGATAAATCTGGCAATGTAGTAGATAAAGATGCTTATGAAAAAAGTTGTAAAGATACTCCAGCGAAAGAATATATTTATGAATATGCAAGAACAACAAATGCTCAATTCTCAGCATGGACAGCTTGGTCATCATGGTTAAAAACAAGTTGTAATACAAAAGCCATAACATGTGCAGCTACTGATGTAAATTGTTTAAGAGAAGTAAAACTATATAACCGTAAAGAAAAAATAGGTACTCATAAACAATATTATACTAAAGAAAGAACGGTCCAAATAACATCAGGTTCATACCAAGAAAAAACTTGTGCTAATTACAACTATGTAATTATAAATAACACAACATATGCCGTAACTACAACATATGCAAGTATCAATAACGTTACTTCAAGTACAGCATCATCTATAGCAGGTTGGACATATAATGGTAGAAAGTCATTCAAGAACCCTCCAAGAGATACAACAACAAAACATTATGTATTTGTAGGTGCTGACTATAGTTATTGTTCAGATGTATGTACAACTCTACCAAACTTCTATTATGACGAGTATACATACACCGGAACTATGCAAAGTGTATCCTCAACCAAAACGCCAATTTCTAATAGCAATGGTGTTATGGCTAGCTGTGGTAGTTATGTGACTAAAACAGTATATTTATATAGTAATATAACAGTATCAGAAATGGATAGTAGAACAGAACCATTATATGGAACTGTTTGCTATGAAAGTGACAGAACCAGAAAATTAGAATCTAAAGGTAAGACAGAAACTAAATGGAGTCACTATAATGATACAGAACTATTAAATAATAACTGGTATTATACAGGAAATAAAAAGGTAAAGGAGTCTAAGTAATATGGAAAAAGAAATAAGAAATATTGTTTTCTATAGATTTGATAGCGAAGACGGTAGAAAATGGCAAGTGTGCTTCTTCTATAAAGATGGTAGTGTATACAACACTGATTATGAAACAGGAAGAGATCTAACTATAGAATTTATGGATAATAATGGCATTGAAGAATTAGAAGACATAATTGATAGAAAATATGTCTATAGAGTAAATGGAAAAGAATTTTCTAGAATGTTCCAAGAATTTAGAACAAATGATGATCCATTCAATCAAAACGTTGAAACAAAAGCTTTAGTAAAAGTAGAAGACGAAAAATCAGAAGAACCAGAAGAAAAGAAAACAATCTTTGCTGTTATACTTGGTGCAATTGCTAGTACAAAATTAGTTACTTGGTTAACAGAAAAAATCGCAAATATTAAAGAATTTTTTGCAAAAAGAAAGGAAATCAACTTAAAAGCAAAAGAAGCTAGAGATAAAATATTAAATAAATTAAAGAGAGAAAATACTGAAGAAGAAAACACAAACAAGAAGAAAAAAGAAAATTTCTTCAAAAAAACATTTAATAAAACTTGGAAAAAAGTTGCTGCTCTAGCAACAGCTTTAGCTATGCTTATAATACCAATTTCAAGTTGTGCTAAAGGAAATGATAAACAAAACGATCCTGCACCAACTAAAATAGAAGAAGTAAAAGCTAGAAATTTTGATGCTATCATAAATAGTTCGAAGAGTGTAACACAAAAACAATTTATGAATAGTGTTTCAAATACACTAGACAGTTATAATATAGATTTTGCAAGATCATATTTAGAAGCGGGTTCAGATGTAAAAGCCGCACTTTCATGGGATGAAGTGGTTTCATTAGGATTAGTATATAATGACTTTTCTAAAGAACAATTAATATCTATATTTAATGGTTCTGAATTAGATCAACAAAAATTACAAGATGCCTACAAGACTGGTACATTACAATTATTTGGCGCTCATGTTATAGAAACAAGAGAATGCCCAGTACAAATGGACGGTTTAATTCAAAGCGAGCAAGGTAGAGCCTTCTATGAAAAATATCATGAAATGTTTCTAGCTTGTAAAGAAGCAACTGGACAGGATCAAATTAATAAAGTAAATGTTTTTTATCAAGAACTATACAAAGATTTCCCAATTAATTTTGAACAAAGAGAAGTAGGTATAGCTCATTCTGATCCTAGAGATACAATTAGTGCTTACAAATTTTCAATTATACCAATGGTAAGTGCTTCAGAAATTCTATTCCAAAATCTAGAAATAGATTACACTTTAGCAGATAAGGCAATAGATTATCTTGATGATTTAGGTGTATGCAACCGTGCTAATGATATAATAGAAAAAGCAACTATAGTAAATTTAGGTGCAAATAGTAATAGCGAATATGCCAATTATGAAGAATTAAAGCAGGCAAAAATAGAAGAGTTAGAATCTCAAGCTGCATATGTAAGAGATGATGCTCATCGTGATATTAGTCAATATGAAAGCTTCAAAGAAAAAGTAAATGTGGCCTTTGATTATGAAGATGGAAAGTTCAACGGAACAATAGTTTATTCTGATAATTCTTCATATAGTTATCAAGATACAACAATTACAAGAACTTCTGATAGGGAAAAGGCGATTGACATAGTAGGTATAGAAAGAGTAACTAAAGCCGAAAATGCTGCTGACGCAAGTGTTAAAAAAGCAAATGAATCAGCAAGAAAAGAAGCAGAAGCTGCTTCAGAAAAAGAAAGAGAACGTCAACAAGCAGAAGCTGACAGTAAAAAACACGAGTATGAAGATAAAATAAGACAAGATGACAAAGACCTACAAGATAAAATAGATGAAGCCAACAAAAATCAAAATTCTGGTGGTAAGGTAAATGAAAAAGACTTTGGAGATCATGATGTAGACTTTGACAATGATCATTCAGATAAAGATGGAAACCTAGATGATTCAGTAAAAGATATTACTACTGACCCATCAGGTGATAAAACAAATGAGCCATTACCAGATCCTAATTCTGATTATGAATCAAGCAATGCTGGTACAAATGAGACTTCTCAAAACATATATGAGTATGAAGAACCATACGCACAAATGTCAAAAGAGGAAATTGTTGATGCAATAATTGAACAAATGGCAACACCAAACGAGGATACCTCACCAAAAACTTATACATACCATGTATAATAGAAACCGACGCTTGTCGGTTTTTTTGAGTTTCTATTTGACAAATAAGGAATTATATGCTATAATATGTGTACTTTGAAGGTGAGAGGTACGTAAGTGCCATACGACATTTATTAATAAGTATAAGGGTGGGTTGAATATTATGAATAGTGCGTATATTTTCGAGTATTTGGATGAAAATGATTTCCGTAAAAAAGAAAGATCTGTAAGAAAGTATAATATGTTAGCTTATAAAAAATTAACATTTAATTATTATCCTGAATTACGTAAAGGTAATTTTTTAGGAAAAGAAGTTAGTAGAAATGAAAAAAATAATACTATTGGATATGAATTAAAATTACCAACTGATGAATTATTTGTTAAAGTTCACGGTGAAATAACATTACACTATACTGTATATACAGAAAAGAAAATCATTCTTTTAACAAACATTACACCAGAAGGAATTTTAGATGAAGGTCATAGAGCTGAACTATCTACTTATAAAGGTGTTATGATTTCTAAAACAAATCCAGAGAAAGATATGTTTAAAATTAATTTAATTAATATGTTAGGAAAATAGGATAATTATATATTCTATTTTTTATTTTAAAAAATAATTAGCCAGGTGTACACATGTCAAAATACATGTTACAATATAAATACAGAGGGAGATTTAAAATGGACAAATTTAAAGAAATAAGACCAGTTGTTCTAGGCGTAGCAAAGAAAAATAACAAAATTTTAGTAAGCAAAGGGCAAGATAAAGTAAAGAACGAAACATTCTATAGATGCATTGGTGGTGGCATAGAATTCTTAGAAAACAGTAAAGATGCACTAAAAAGAGAATATCAAGAAGAACTTAATGCAGATATTAAAATAGAGAAATTCCTAGGAATTTTTGAAAATATCTTCACTTATAATGGAAAAAACGCTCATGAATTGATACTTTTTTACAACGTTTCAATAGAAGATGATGACTATAAAGAATATTATCACGTAGTAGATGGGGATGTTGAAATAGAAGCATCTTGGGTAGATATTGATAAGTTTATAAACAAAGAATTAAAAATATATCCCGAAATAGTATTAGATTATTTGAAATAAAATATTATGTATACATAATACTTTTTAAAGACATAAAATATAATAAAATGAATAATTAAGTGCACATTTATTTGTGCACTTTTAAATTTAAAAAAATTTATCTTTTCTCTTGCAACAATATAAAATATATGTTATCATTAAATAGCAATGGACCCTTAGCTCAGTTGGTTAGAGCATCCGGCTCATAACCGGGCGGTCACAGGT
>CAVKJF010000059.1:0-7391 GCA_963656615.1 bacterium
AATGGCAGGGGATGAGAGAATCGAACTCCCAACAGTGGTTTTGGAGACCATTATTATACCATTTAACTAATCCCCTACATGAGAATGTGTCAAAATCAATTGACACATCGATTATAGCACAAACAAATACCAGTTTCAAGAAAAATCGAATTATCTGCTATTTAGGTAAATACAAAATAATAATCATTACAAATAAAACTATATTTTGTCATATATCTAACCAGACAAAATTACCTAAACCAATATCACCAATTTCTAATGTGAAAAAGATACACTTTCAGTCTTCTGACTAGAAGCAACTGAAACCGGTCTTGAAAAAGAACTTACCTTGTCCAAATTAGGATTTATAAATGACTCATCCATTTGAACTTTACCTTCGATTTTAACAATAGAACTTATTTGTTCCTGATTACAACCAAAACGATTTGAAACTGCTTCAATACCATCACCTAGATTTGGATTATAAATAAGATCAACATTACTATTTTCACGTTCATAAACAACAACTCTTGCAAGTGCAGACATAATTCCGTCAGCCACAACTTTTTGATTAGGCGTATTTGTACCAAAACATATTGTAGTAAATGTTGTATCTCTATCCTTATCTATAGAACTTTCTGTTGATGTTGGAACTCTATTAGAACCAGTTTTACTAGCATTACTGTATCCAGTTCTTCCACAAAAGACTCCATCCATTTTAATACCTTCTTCAGAAAATTCCTTTTCAATAGCACAAGCCAAGGCATCAGATACATTATTGCCTTCATTCTCATATGGCGCTAATACAACAACACCAGTACCACCATAATACTGTTGATCAAGAGTAATAACTAAAGCATCATTAACATTAATACCTTCATTTCCTCGCGTAAAACTAAACTTCAATCCACGCTTTTCCAACTCTTGACAAATGTTCTCAGTATAAATATCACTACAATCATTATCATTAATAATAACATTCAATGCATTAATATCATTAATTGAAACATAATCAGTATTTACATCACTAATGCTAGGTTGATTATCCAAGTCACTACTAGTATCTTCCTTTACACCACAAGCTGATGCTGAAAAAATCATTAAACCCGTTAAAATACCAGCAACAGCTCTATTTAATTTAAAGCCCTTTTTTTCTCTAGCTTGTTTCTCAATTGCTTCATTATTAATATTATGAATCATCGACTATCACCTCACATTTAGTATAAAATAAATAGACATCAAAGTCAAAAAATTAAAAACAATTTAACATATTATTAACACTATAAAAATAAAAAGAAAAATGTTAAAATAATAATAAATAAAAAAATTAAAATAATAATAGGTGAGGAATATGAAAAAATTAAATCTTAGCAAAAAAAAGAAAATAATTATAATAGTATCATCAATACTACTACTGTTAGTCGGTGCATTAGTAATTTATATGACATGTTTCAATAAAACCGAAAAGCCAAATAAAAAACCAACAAAAAAACCAACAGAAGTAGAACCAGAACCCATAAAAAAACTTACCGTCTATAATGAAGACAGCAATCAAAGACCTATTGCTATAATGATTGACAACAATATTGGTAACGAATATCATTCTGGACTACAAGAATCTTACTTAAATTATGAAATAATAGTCGAAGGCGGCTTAACAAGAATAATGGCAATTTTTAAAGATAAAGATATCAGCCAAATAGGACCAGTGAGAAGTTCTAGACACTACTTCTTAGACTATGCCTTAGAAAGTGACTGCATATATACCCATTTTGGATGGAGTCCATATGCCCAACAAGATATCAGGGCTTTAGGCGTAAATAACATTAACGGTCTATACGATGATTATCCATTCTGGAGAGCAAGTCATCTATACGCACCACATAACGTATTTACCTCAATCTCAAAAATTTATGAGTACGCCACTCAAAAAGGTTACCAAACAACATCGGATAACTGGAAACTACTAAACTACAGTCCTGACGAAATTAATTTAAATACACCTATAAAATATGAAACAATTGAAAACGCAGAAACCGGCAAAAAAGAAAAAGTGCCAGTCACAAATCCAGAATTAATAACGGCCAACAGTGTAGTTATGTCATATTCAAATTATCAAACAAGAAGTTACACCTATGATTCAGAAAACAAATACTATTTACGGTTCATGAACTATAATCCACATATAGATTATGATACAAAGACTCAACTTCACTATAAAAATCTTATTATCATCTATGTCACAAACAGACAATTCGACCGTGAAGGACGACAAGACTTAGATACTGTCGGTTCTGGTAATGGATACTATCTAACCAATGGTTACGCCTTACCAATAAACTGGACAAAATCTTCCAGATCTGGTAAAACTAAATATACATATACTGATGGTAAAGAAATTACTTTAAATGATGGAAACACATTTGTACAAATCGTACCAACAGGTAGAGACATAACTATACAATAGGAGGAAAACATGAAAATAGGTTTATTTGGAACCGGTGCCTACGGAATGGCACTAAGCAGTATATTAGTAGAAAATAATTGTGAAGTAGTATTATGGACTAAATTTGAAGAAGAAAAAAAACAACTAGAAGAGACTCGTCAAAATGAAAAACTTTTGCCAAATTTTACATTATCACCAAAAGCGGAAATAACAACAGACATAGAATACTGCATAAAAGACAAGGATTTGTTAATAATAGCCATCCCAGCAGCTTTTATAGATTCACTAGCCTATGCTATGAAACCTTATATTAAGGATAACCATATCTTAATAGCAACAAAAGGAATAGAACAAGAAACTGGTTTATTTATAAATGAGATATTAGAAAAATATCTAGACACAAAAAATATAGCTGTAATGTCAGGACCCAGCTTTGCTGTTGATATAATTACAAAAATGCCAGTTGGACTATCTCTAGCAAGTAAAAACGAGAAAACAATAAAAATAGTAAAGTCAGCTTTTAAAAGTGATTATGTAAAATTACGTGAAACAGACGATGTAATAGGTGTTGAAATCTGTGGTGCCATAAAAAATGTTATAGCTCTAGCATCGGGTATGCTTGAAGGACTTGGTGCCAATGACTCTTCAACTGCTATGTTATTAACAGAAGCAATTCACGATATGAAAAAAATAATATCAGCTTTCCATGGAGATAAAAAGACAGTATTGTCATTTGCTGGCTTTGGAGACTTATTATTAACATGTACATCTACAAAAAGTAGAAATTATAGCTATGGTAAAATGATTGGAGAAAATAGATCGAGACAGGAATTAGAAGAATACGTGAAAAATACAACCGTCGAAGGATTCTACACCTTAAAGTCAATATACAAATTATTAAAGGATAAAAAAATATCAATACCAATAATAGATTTAATATATGATATTGCTGTTGACGGCGACGACCCTAAAAAATTATTAACATTTCTTGTGGAAAAAAATTAAATATAACTCATAGATAATAAAGAGGTGAATAAATGTTAGAAATTAAAAATATTAGTAAAAGTTATGTAACTGGTACTTTCACACAAAAAGCTCTAGATAATTTCAGTCTAAAATTTAGAAGAGAGGAATTTGTAAGTATCCTTGGCCAGTCTGGCTCCGGAAAGACAACCTTATTAAATATTATAGGTGGTCTTGATAAATATGATGAAGGTGACCTAATCATAAATGATAAATCAACCAAGAGTTTCAAAGAAAAAGACTGGGATGCTTACCGTAACAACTGTATTGGATTTATCTTTCAAAACTATAATCTAATTACTCATATCAGTATTCTAGAAAATATTGAAATGGGTATGACACTATCAGGTATTGGAACAAAGGAAAAAAGAGAAAAAGCTCTAGAAGCTTTAAAAAAAGTTGGGTTGGAAGAACATGCTCACAAAAAGCCAAACCAATTATCCGGAGGTCAAATGCAAAGAGTAGCTATTGCTAGAGCCTTAGCAACAGACCCAGATATTATCTTAGCTGATGAGCCAACTGGAGCATTAGATTCAAAAACAAGTCAACAAATAATGAAATTAATAAAAGAAATTTCTAAAGACAAACTTGTCATAATGGTAACTCATAACAGACAATTAGCTGAAGAATATTCCACAAGAATAGTGGAATTAAAAGATGGAAAATTAATAAGTGATAGTAATCCAATTAAAAAAGTGGAAAAAGAGACAGAAACATTCAGTATCAGAAAAACAGCTATGAGTTTCTTAACAGCTTTAAAACTATCATTCAATAATATAAAAACAAAAAAAGGAAGAACAGCTTTAACAGCATTTGCTTCTTCTATAGGAATCATTGGTATAGCTTTAATCTTATCATTATCAAACGGTTTCAAAATAGAAATAGACAATTTCGAAAAAGATTCATTATCAGAAGCACCAATTGTCATAAGTCAACAGTCAATGAAGCTTGATGAAGAAACAATTTTAAAAATGCAGGATCAACATCAATCAGCAGAGAAATATCCTAATTCAAAAAAAGTTTATGTACTAGACGATGTAATGGAAAGCATGACACATACAAATGTAATTACAAAAGAATATATAGATTACATTAAAAAAATCGACAAAAAAACCGTATCAGGAATTTCCTATCAAAAAAGTACAGGTTTAAATATTATTAATCAAAGTAAAGACAGTTACAATCTTGTAAATAATACAATTATGGGAATGTCTACTTGGACTCTATTACCATCAAAATTGAATGATGAAGATTCTGGCGTTATTGAAAATAATTATGACATATTAGCTGGGAAAATAGACGAAAATGAACCAGGATTAATACTTCAACTAGATAGCCGAAATCAAATTTATTCTTCAACTTTAAAACAACTTGGTTTATCAGGAGAAGAAGTTAGTTTTGATGACATTCTTAATAAAGAATTAAAAGTTATTCCAAACGATATATATTATAATCAACATGGTGAATACTTTATTCCAAACACAGATTATGAGTCCCTATATAATAATGAAAAAAGTATTACAATAAAGGTACAAGCTATTATAAGAGGAAAGAAAGAAAAAGAAGTATTAACTTCAACTACAGGAATAGCTTATACAAATGCTTTAGTAGATTTAGTAATAAAAAATAATAAAGATTCAGCTATTGTAAAAGCCCAACAAGATAAAGATTACAATATTCTAACTAAAGAACCATTTGATGAAACAAGCATCACCAATACAAAAGAAACAGTTCTTGGCTATTTAGGAGCAGAAAGTGTTCCTGTAGCAGTTTATATTTATCCTAACAGTTTTGAGTCAAAAGACAGTATCACTACTTATTTAGATAAATATAACGACGGCAAAGAAGAACAAGATGAAATAAGATATGTGGATATGGCAAGTATGATTTCAGCTTTATCTGGAAACATAATGGATGCCATTACAATCGTACTTATAGCGTTTTCATCAATATCACTAGTAGTTTCTTCTATAATGATAGGTATAATAACTTACATATCAGTTTTAGAAAGAACAAAAGAAATTGGAATATTAAGAGCGCTTGGAGCTAGAAAAAAAGACATAAAACGAGTATTTAATGCAGAAACATTTATAATTGGAATATTTTCTGGTATACTTGGAATAGCTATAGCAAGAATTTTAATTATACCAACCAACATAATTATAGAAAATGCATCACAATTATCAAATGTTGCCAAATTAAATCCAATTCATGCTATAATATTGATAACAGTAAGTGTGACACTAACAATATTAGGTGGATTAATACCTGCAAGTATGGCATCAAAGAAAAATCCAGTTGAAGCACTTAGAACAGAGTAATGGAGGAAAGTATGGACAAAATAATGACTAAATTTTTTAAATCATCAATAATATCTTCAGTAGTATTGATGATACTAGGAATTTTACTAATGCTTCAGTCAGAAGCTACAATAATTACAATTTCTTATGTAATAGGAACGCTATTAATTGCACTAGGAACATTAGCAATAATCAAATTTATTAGAAATACAAGTAGTGAAATAAGAAATGACTTGGATATAGTATATGGTACAGTAACTATAATATTAGGTGTAATCGTAATATATAATCCACAAGCAATTGCCAGTATCATACCTATAATAATAGGAATAGGAATTGTTATAAGCAGTGCAACAAAGCTACAATATGCTTTTGAATTAAAAGCTAACAGCAACAGTCAATGGAAAATGAGTATGATAATATCGATAATAAGCGCAATTTGTGGTGTGGTATTAATTTGCAATCCATTTAAAGGCGCTGTAGTAATTATGCAAATCATTGGTGCATTTATAATTGTTTATTCAATACTTGATATTATTTCTACAGTTACAATTAAGAAAAATGTTGAAGCAATACATCAAGCTATTGAAGGAAATATAGAAGATGCTGAGGTAATTAAAGAAGAAAGTATTTCAGAAGAGAAAACAACGAAAAAACCAAAACCAAAAAAGAAAAAGACTAAAAAATCAAAAAAGCAAAATGAAGAAGAAAATAACTAAAGGTAATACATATGATATATATATTAAGTAGTATATCCGTAAAAATAGAAGAATGGAACGAGAAACTAAATTCATTTTTTGCTAATAATTTTGATAGTCCTTTTTTTGGAATGGTAGCCCTAATGGTACTATTTGGATTTGGGTGCTGGGTTATATCAGTATCAAATAAGAAAAAGTAAAAGCCTATAAAAAGGCTTTTTTAGTTTGTCAATATTGTTAAAAAAATGTATAATAAGAAAAACGAGGTATAAAATGGAAAAAGAAGAATTAATAATAGGAAAAAAATATGAAATACATGGTTACAAGCATAATAGTAAAATACACAGAGCTTGGGATGAAGCTGTTTTGCTTGAAATACACGATGATTATCTAATATTTGGAAATGAGAAAACTAAGGTAACAGAGTCAGACGGTAGAACTTGGCGAACTAAAGAGCCAGCAGTATTATTCTTTTTTAAAGACAACTGGTACAATATAATAGGACAATATAAAAAAGATGGAATATATTATTATTGTAATATGGCATCACCAATAATAATAGAAGAGAATACAATAAAGTATATAGACTATGATTTAGATTTACGTGTTTTCCCAGACGGAAGTTTCAAGGTTCTAGATCGTGGAGAATACAAGTATCATAAAAGTCTAATGAACTATTCACAGGATATAGATACAATATTAAAAGCAGAGCTAACTAATTTGATAAATAAAGTCAGAACAAAAGAACTAGCCTTTGAGCCTGGAACAGTAGAAAGATACTATGAAAAATATGTAGAATTAACAAAAAAACAGTGAAAAAAGTCAAAAAAGTGAAAAAAAAGCAAAAAATGCAAAAAAAGTGTTATTTTTTGTTGACTTTGAAAAATATATTTGATATATTAACAATGCAGCTCGGAAATAGCAGCAAAAAATGATCTTTGAAAA
>CAVKJF010000060.1:0-7388 GCA_963656615.1 bacterium
AATTATATGTATGGTAGCCCTTCTGTTAGTGAAGAAAGTGTTGCTTTCCATGAAACAACATATTATCGTCTTAATGAAGGTTCTTTAACAAATATAAGTTCTTATCAAAAACTTATAAATGAAACATACACTGATAATTTATTGGCAACTTCTCTTGCTGACATGGACAAGTATAATAAATATGTTGAAGTTGAAAAGAATTTATATGTAAATATTAATAGTAAATGTAACATTGATAAGTTTGATGATAAAATTACTATCGTCGATGTAGTAAATAATGAGGTTACTATTAAAACCAATAACAGAGAGATTACAATTAGTAAAGATGGCAATGTTTATAGACTTAAAGATAGCGCTTATAATTGCAAATAATAAAGACAAGTTTTGATACTTGTCCTTTTTAAATCATAAAAATTAATCTTATAATTTGAATTAATGTTGTTACAAAGAAGATTTTAGATATTAATATTATCTTATTTAAAGATTCTATTATATCTTTTTCTTTTACTTCTAACTTCTCTACTGCTTCTATATTTTGATCATATATTATATATTGATATATTAAAATTAATATTAATAATATCATACTTATTTTAGCGTCCATACTAGTTTTAGATATTATGGATATTAAACATGATATTATAGGTGTAAAACTTATAGGATATATATATGGTATTATCTTCCCTACTGTGTTTATTTTTTTATTATCTAATTTAGTATATCCTGAGAAAAGATAAGCAATAGAAATATTAAATATAGAGTTACTGTTGTAAGTACTTGGTGTTAATTTAATTATTTTTCTTTTGATTAAGTATTTGTTTACAAAGCTATCTTTATTTTCTACTAAGTGAATAGAATTATCATCTTTAGTTAGTTCTATTACTGTTTGACTAGCTTTATCTTTTCCCTTTTTAGATAATGACTTTAATAATATAATGTACAAGTAACTTACTATGGTTATAGTAATACTTGCTAGTAATAAAAAGTTTGTCATTTACTACTCCTCTTTTCATATATTAATATAATTGTAAAAGTAATTATACCTATAATACTTAGTATTAGACCTACTCTTTGATATGGTGCTCTATAATTTATTTGTATTTTATGATTACCTTTATCTAATTTAAAACCTAGGAAGGCTTTATTTACAATTTGTTTTTCTACTATCTTGTTATCAACTTTTATAGTAAATCCTTCATCGTATGGAATACTAGTAACAAAGTAACCTGATTCTTTCATATTTATAGTTCCAGTTATATTATCTCCATTACTTTTATTTTTATCAACTACAAATGTACTTTGTTTGTCTATTACTTTTTCAATATTTTTATAATTTATTTTATATGTTTCTATATCACCTATTTTATAAGTTCCTTTATTAAATTTTATAGTTAGTTTATCTATACCTGAATTACTAGATAATACATAATGGAAAATATTATTATTGTTTTTATATGTCCAAGTATCACAAGTTTTTACATTACTTATACTGTTTATTGTAATACGTAAGTCACCTTTTTTACAACTTTGTTCATTTAATAAAGGAAGATTTATAATTAAGATATCATTACTAGATAATGGTTCATCTAAAGTTAACTCTATTTTTCCGTCCTTTTTACTGTTTATTTGTATATAGTCTTCTTCTTTTGTAATAGTTAAATTAGATATTTTATTTATTTTGTGTGTTACAGTTGTTTTTTTTGCGATTACTTGATTTTTGAAATTAGTTTTATCTTGTACAACTACTCCTGATAATAATTTTTCAATATTATCTGGATATGTTAATTTATCAAATTCTTCTTCATTAGTTATTTTACTTGTTCCATAAAATATTGGTAAGACATTTTCATTTTTATATAAGTTTTTCGATATTTTATTATAGCCAGCTGGTACTGAATTTTCTGAATAAATATATTTTATACCCATGAATGTTTGAAATAAAATATCATTATTTTGAGCAAGCATTAAATTATTACGATATGATAAGGCACTTTTAAATACATTGGTGTAAAAGTCTTTATATAGTTTATTTGATATAGATGAATATACAGAACTTTGATTATAATTTGGATCATATATATAATTTATAGTATCTAGAGTATTATCTAAATTATTAAAACGTACTATATCTTTTTCATCTTTTAATACTTGTTTTATTTCAGTACTTATATTGTTATTTACAGTTTCTGTTTTTACATAACTATCAGATGTATTTGATACAAAGAATGTTATTGTAGGAGCAATTAGTAATAAAATTATATAAATATTATTATTTATTTTTTTCTTATAGAAAAGATAAGTAAATATAATGAAGCTAATTAAATCTATATAGATTAATGGATTATTATATTTAAACATTAATGATAATACTATTATTGTAGCTGATATTAATATTAATGTTTTTAATGATATATCTTTTTTTAGTATTTGTTCTAATAGATTTGACATCGCTATTAGGACTAAGATAATAAAAGGAATAAATACTTTATTTCTAAAGTATAAGTTACCATTTAATAGATAGACAATAAATGGTATGTTTGTAAGAATTAATAATACTATTGATAAAAACTGGTGATGTTTTTTATTTGATAGTAATAATGCTGCTATTGAAATGACACTTATTGCAGTTAAACCAATACTATAGTTATCATAAAGATAGGCATCTATATTAAATTTAGGAATTAGTCTTGATAATAACATTATACTGTTTGAAGCTACTTCAACTGTTCTACCTTGTTTTAAGGTGTAATATGTTGGTAATAAAAGAAGTGCTGATGATGTAATAGCAACAACTATTGGTATTAAGAATATAAAACCTGTCTTTAACATATTTTTAAATTTATAATTACGATTTAATTCTAGATATCTGTATACGGCATAAATACAAATGACTATAATACTTGGGATTGAATAATAATAACTAATCATAATTATCATAAAGATAGAAAATGTTACTAAAGATATTTTCTTTTCTGTTAAATATTTATCTACACCCATTAAAGCTAATAATAAAAACGGATAATAGTTTACAAACATAAAATGTTTATGTAAATGATATAACATTGGTGCAGACAAAGTTAAAAACATTGTAGTTATAAAGGCAATGTTTTTTGATGTTTTAGTTTTAAAGAAATGATATGTTAGTAATGACGTTAAAATAAATATAATAATATTTGTAGATATTACAAATGTTTTCATACTTATAAAAGGTAGAAAGAAAGATATCAATAATAAAGGATTATACAATCCATAATACGAGAAATTATATATATTTTGTCCGGCTCCTATAGAAAGAGCAAAGTTTGGAAAAAAGTTTTTTGTGTTATAAAAAAGTTTTCTAAAGTAATCTGGAAATACGGTATGTTGAGTATTCCAATCTATCGTGCTACCAAAGATAGAGTTATATGGTATTATTGATAGAATTAATAAAAGACAAATAAGTGTTATTATTAGATAGTTTAGGTCTTTTGATTTTTTGTTTTTTCTCATTTTCTCTTCCTTTTTATTTTTTTGCGTATTTATTTTTAATATCTTCTACTATATCGTCTACATCATTTACTATTTTATCTTTTCCAAAGATAGTAAATAAGAATAGACAGATCATAACAAATATCATTAATAGGATGATAAGTAATGGTACACTAAATGTATCTTCTCTTTGAATAGTTGTATCTAAGTAACTATTTGTTAAGTATTGATCAAAGTTATCTTTAGTAATTATAACTTCATTTTCAGCTGGAATAAAGTTAGGTAAATTTTTAATAGCTAAATCTTTTAGTTCGTCATTTATTATAACTGGATAACCATAGACTTTTACAGGCTCTGGTTCTTCTTCTGTTCTTTCATATGTGTAGTCAATAATATCTTTGAATTTAGAATAATCGCTGTCATTTATAGCAATTAAATATGTATGCCATTGACCAGTTTCTTCTTTTTCTATTACGAAATGAATTGATTTTTTATTAGTTGAATAGTAAGCAAATTTTTCAGACATTTTTGATACTTCTATGTAAGAGTATTCATTAACATCTGTTATTTTTTCCCATGGTTTTATTACTTGTTTTTCTTTAAATATTTGGTAAGCACTTACTGATAAGACGGTAATTACTATTATATATATTAAAGATAAGATTAGTTTGATTGCTATTTTTTTTTCATTATTTTTCTTTTTCTTCTTTTTACTTAACATATAATATACTCCTTATGTTATACCTCATTACTACGTTTTTTAGGACTTAATATAAACTTTTCAGCAAGCTTGTATTCTTCTCTATTTTTTATATATAAATAACCGATAATAGAAAATACAATAGCTCCTATAAAGTTTACGAATAAGTCTTTTATGGTATCTATTAGACCAAGTTCTAGGTAACCAGATTCGATTACTGTTTCTTGATTATTATCACTATAAATAACTGTTTTATTGATGTTGTCAATTACAACTGGAATGTTTTTACCTTCTTTATTTAAGGTTACTGATGATATTTTTGTGACAATTCTATCTTTTTGCATATCTTTGGCTAAATATTTATCAATGCTAAATTCAGCAAATTCCCATAGTATTCCTATTGTCATAGAAAAACAAATTGATACTATGCAGACAAATATAGGTGATAGATTTACCTCTACATATTTATTATTATTAAGTAAGTCTACTAATGAAAAGCCTATTGCAGCACAAATGAAACCATTTATGGTATGAAGGATACTATCCCATTCTCTTATTAAGCCATAAAAATTTTGTATTTCGCCTAGTATTTCTGATGCAAATATGAATAAATAGACTATTATTTCTAATGTTGATGGCAGTTCTATATTGAACTTTTCTGATATTAACGTTGGTAAAGTAAATAACACAAGTGTTAGAACACATAGTAATACATTTTCCCAGTTACCATTCATACTTTGAGCAACCATACACACTATTACTAAAAATCTTAGTAATAAGTAAACTATTATAGTTTCTTTGGGCTTCTTATTTTTTATTTTTCTTTTCATATTAATCTCCTACTCTTCCTCAAATAATCTTTTTATATTCTCCTTGGGTAGTAACATTTTCATTGTTTTAGGAACGCTAAAAGTAAATTTCATTTTAGCTGTTTTTAACTCTTCACCATCAAAGCACCAAGATACTTTTGGTGGATCAATAAATTCAAGCTCTAAGTTATTTGTTTGATAGTATGTTACATTAGGAATGTTTTTTAATCCATACTTACTTAATTGAAAGAATACTTTTAGAATTTCTTTTTTGTTTTTTAGTGGAATAAAGGCAACTTCAAACATGCGATCATCTAGTTTTATATCATAATATATATCATTGAATCCAGCTACACGTGATGAGTTTGTAATAAAGAAGAAAGCATAGTTACCGGTGTATTCTTTTCCATCTATTTTATATTTTATGTTGTAGGTATTTATTTTATTTCTTAGTTGTTTCATACCATACAAGATATAAGCAATTTTGCCATATTTCTTTTTTAATTCTCTTGGTGTGTTATAAGACATATCTATATAGTCACCTAGGCATGCTACATAGATAAATGGATGTTCATTCATGTAACAAACATCTACATTCTTTACTTTACCAGAAAGAATTAGTTCTAGATTTTTCATATAGTCGTTTTTTAGACCATACATATGGCCAACATCATTTGTAGTGCCCATAGGTAAGTTTGCTAGTGTCAAGGCCTTTTCACGTGCCATATTACCCGTTACAACTTCATTTAAAGTTCCATCTCCACCAGCACTAATTACTAAATCTATATCGTTTGGAAGGTTCTTAACTATTTCTGTTGCATCTTTAGCTTGTTTTGTATACTTGATTTCAGCATCATAGCCATATTTTCTTAAAATATCATAAAAATTTTTCTTACTACCAATACTTTTAATCTTACCAGATTCAGGATTCATAATAATTGCACATTTTTTCATAATATCCTTTTTCTCCCTTCGATAGATATATTATACCATTTATTTAGAAATTTACAAATCTTATGGAATAGTTCTCTTTTTTTATAAAAAAAGAGAATTTAATAATTCTCTATCTTTGACTTTTTTAAATATTGTGTCTTTCTACAAATTCATTTACTAGGTCTAAAGCTTTTCTTCTTGGACTTATTTTTAATTTTTCTTCTGTTGTTATTTCAGCAAGGGTTAGACCTGATTCTAATTCAAATATTTCATCAAATCCAAAACCATTATTGCCTCTTGTATTTTTACTTACATAACCAGATAAGGTATATTCAAATGTTTCTTCATAGTCTTTACTTTTAAGAGCAATAACAGTTGTATAATGACAAGTTCTTTTTTCTTTTGGTGTAGTTCCTACTTTTTTAAGTAATTCAAGATTTTTTGTATGATCATCAGCATCCATCCAACGAGCAGTATGAACTCCTGGAAAGCCGGCTAAAATGTCAATTGATATTCCAGAGTCATCAGCTATACAAATATAATCTTTTCCAACTTGGGTAAATAAGTCCCTGACTTTTTCTAAAGCATTATCTTTAAAAGTATCTTGTTCTTCTTTAACAACTATTTTTTTACCTATTCTTTCCTCTATTTCTTTTATGGGTAAAACTTCATAGTCTTTAAATATTTCTTTAATCTCTCTTATTTTACCTTTGTTACTACTAGCGACTACTATGGTTTTTTTGTTCATTTTTAATTCCTTCTTTTTATTACTAAGCTTTCATATTGTCAGTTTCAATTATATATGGCATTAAGACTCTTGTTATTTTTGCATATCCTAGTGTGTTTGGATGTAATCCATCATTTGTATAATCTTTATTAAATTTTCCATCTTTATCAGTTAATTCATCAAATAAATTTATATATGTTATATTATTTTCCTCACAATATTCTTTTATCATATCATTTGTTTCAATTATAGCTTCATTAGTTCTTTTAGCTACTGTTTTTTCGCTTATTGTACTATTTACAGGAAATATTGATTCTATATAAAGTTTTGTTTGTTTCCTATTTTCTCTAATACCATTTACTATTTTTTTTATATTTTTCATTGTATTATCTATTGTTTCTTGTTTTGTATCATACATGTAATCATTTGTTCCAATAAGTAAAAATATTTTGGTTGGATTATATGAATATACCATTTTATCCATTCTGCTTAAAATATCCTTTGTTTGATATCCGGATACGCCAGATTTAACTATTGGCAAATCACCATATATTTCATCTATTGGATAATATTCTGTTATAGAATCCCCTAAAAATACAATATTTTCTTCTTGTTTAAAACTATTGTTATTGCTTTTGTTTACTGTTTTTTTATTATCAGAATCAGTATTATCAGTTTTTACTACTTCCTTATGATCAGAATCTAAAACTTTTGCAAATACAAATCCAGTAAAAAAGATTAGTATACCTAC
>CAVKJF010000061.1:0-7203 GCA_963656615.1 bacterium
CATGAGGATAATGTAAAGGAAGAAGTCAAAGAAGAAGTAAAAGTATATGAAAAAGGTTTGACTAAGTCTCGCGAAGGATTTGTTTCAAAATTAGCAGAACTTACTAAAAGACATAAGAATGTGGATGATGAGTATTTTGATGAGCTAGAAGAAATACTTATAATGGCCGATATTGGTGTTAATACAGTAATGGATTTTATTGATCGTTTAAAGAAACGTGTCTATAGTGAAAAAATTGACAGTCCAGAATTGCTTAAAGAGATTATTGTCGATGAATTATTTATTATTTATGTTAATGATAGTGTTTTAGTAAATAAGATTAATTATAATGACTCTGGTCCTACCGTTATATTGTTTGTTGGCGTTAATGGAGTTGGTAAAACTACTAGTATCGCTAAAGTAGGGTGGAAGTTAAAAAATGAAGGACACAAAGTATTACTTGTTGGTGCTGATACTTTTAGAGCTGGTGCTGTAACACAACTTAGAGAATGGAGTGACAAAGTTGGAGTTTCATTTTATGGAAAAGATGAAGGTTCTGACCCAGCTAGTGTTGTTTATGATGGCGTACAGAAGGCAATAGATGAGGATTTTGATGTTGTTCTTATTGATACTGCTGGTAGACTTCAAAATAAAGTTAATTTAATGAAAGAATTAGAAAAGATGAATAAAGTAATTTCTAATTTAGTTCCAAATGGTCCTAGTGAGACTTTACTTGTAATCGACGCTACTACTGGTCAAAATGGTATTAGTCAGGCTAATGCATTTAAAGAAATTACTAATATTACAGGAATTGTACTTACTAAACTTGATGGTACTGCAAAAGGTGGAATAGTTTTAGCTATAAAAGAAACCGTTGGAATACCAGTTAAGTTTATTGGACTTGGTGAAAGAAAAGAAGACTTACAAGTGTTTGATATTGAGAAATATATTTATGGATTATTCAAGGATTTAATGTAGGTGATAGTATGGAAGAGGTTATTTATTTAAATGAATTGTATGACTTTTATGGTTCATTATTAACTGATAAACAAAGAGATTATTTTGAAAATTATTATTTTAATAACTTAAGTCTTGGAGAAATGGCAGAAAACTATGGAGTTAGTAGAAATGCGATTCATAAACAGTTGAAAATTGTTGAGGAAAGATTAAAATATTACGAAGAAAATTTAGAGTTGTTGAAAAAGTCCAAAAAGGCTGAAAAATTAGTTAAAAAAATCAATGATGAAAAACTACGTGATGAAATTTTAGAGCTATTTTAATTAAGAAGAGTTAATCTTCTTTTTTTTCTTGTAAATTTGATAAATTGTTTGTATAATTTATATAGGGTAAAAGGAATAAGATGGGAGAGAACTAGTATGTTTGAGCGAATTGTTTATATTAGTGATCATTCTGCTAATGTTAAATTAGTTGATGGTTATAACGTAACTATGAATCTAATGAACTTACATATTATTTTTGAAGATAATATGAAAAAAATACTTGGTGAAGTTGATGATTTGGATGGAAATCTTGTTAAAGTTAGATTTTTAGGTGAAATTGTTAATGGCAGATTATTAGGTGGTGTTATACGTAAACCTTCTTTAGATGCTAAGATTCGAGTTATTGAACAAAATGAAATCCCAATGATTTGTGGTACAGATGCTCAAGGATATTTACGTCTTGGAGTTAGTCCTTTTTACAATGATTATCCGGTTTTCTTAGATGTTAATAATTTCTTTAGTAACCATTTTGCAATTTTCGGTAATTCTGGCTCTGGTAAGAGTTGTGGTATTTCACGATTATTTCAAAATATGTTTCATGACCAGAGACTATTTCCTTATAAAGCAAATATAGTTTTATTTGATTCGTCTGGTGAGTACTATAATGCTTTTAAAGATATTAATAGTATTAATTCAAATTATCATTATCGTTTTTATAGTACAAATGAAGTTGATGGTAAAGGTGAAAAACTTAGAATACCGGTATTTTTACTTAATGAAAGTGATTTAGCTTTATTATTACAAGCTACAAGTCATTCACAATTACCAATAATTGAAAGAATGTTAAAACTAGCTTTAGTGTTTTCACAGACTGACATGGACGCTAATAATTATAAGAATCATTTAATTGCTAAAGCTATTATGACAATTTTATATACTAATGAAACATCTCCTAATAAGAGAAATGAAATATTTTCAATTTTAGCTAGTTGTTCTACACCTGAATTTAACTTGGAGGCGGTTGTACAAGGTGTTGGTTATACTAGAAAGTTTAGAGAATGTTTCTTAATAGATAGTCAAGGACAATTTTCAGAAAGCGTTTTACTTACTGAGTATGTTTCTTCATTTATTAAGAATGAATATGATAATTATGAGCCACAGAAAGGTGTTTATTATTCGTTAGATACATTAGAGAAAGCTCTTAACTTTACTTTGATTAGTGAAGGTTGGTTACGTAATGAAAATACTTATGGTGATGCAGTTACTATTAAAGTAAGATTACATGCTTTAATAGTTGGTCAAAACTCTAAGTTCTTTGATTATCCTGACTTTGTTTCTTTAGAGACTTATTTATCTTCTATGTTAATTAATAATGGTAATAAATATCAAATTGTTAATATTAACTTAGATGATGTTGATGATGACTTCGCTAAAGTCATTACAAAGATTTATTCTAGATTAATTTTTGAATTCGCAAAAGGATTAAAAGAAAGAGCAAGTATACCTTTTCATATTGTTGTTGAAGAGGCTCATAGATATATTCAAAACGATACCGATAGATTCTTAATTGGATATAATATATTTGAAAGAATTGCTAAGGAAGGTAGAAAATACGCTGTTATTTTAGGACTTATATCACAAAGACCAGTAGAACTTTCTGATACTGTTATTTCACAATGTTCTAACTTCTTAATATTTAAAATGAACCATCCAGTTGATGTTGAATATATTAGAAAAATGGTTCCTAATATTAGTGATGAAATAGTTGAGAAGCAAAAGACTTTGCAAGCTGGTACTTGTTTAGGCTTTGGTATGGCTTTTAGAATTCCTTTAATTGTTAAAATGGAAATGCCGAATCCAGCTCCTTGGTCTGGTAACTGTGATGTAGTTACTATTTGGAATGGAAATGGTAGTGCAAGTGTTAATAAAAGTGCTCCTGTTAATGAAGTAGTTAACGCGGCAAAAGAAGTTGCACCAGCTCCTACTAGTCCACAACCCAATCAATTTGTAAATAATAGTGTACCTGTTAATCCATTTTTAGAGCAAGAAAAAGTAGAGGAAAAGAGTACTTTGACAGTTCCTACTGTTCCTAATTCTACAAATGTAGCACAAACAAGTAATAATAATGTGCCTCAGGTAAATAATTTTAATCAGAATAATATGATGAATTTAAATGCTTCTAGTACTAATATGACTAATAATACTAGTAATACTCCAGTTCCTACTATAGCTGGTTATTCACTTGATAATAGTATGGTTCAATCGGCATTACCTGACTTTTCGGCTCCAAGTCAGCCAAGCAGTAATGAATCTAGCTTTGATCCTAATCAATTTTTAAGTGTTCCTAGTACGTTGGATATGGTTTCTAACAATAGTACAGTTAGTCCAACAGTGCAACTTGAAAATAGTAAAGATGATTATGGTAGTGTAAGAATTGTGCCACCAGTTGAAAATAATGTAAGCAACAATGTAAGTAATGGTCTTGGGTTTGGAAATAATTCAAATATAAATGATAGTTTTAGTCAAATGGGACCTGCTGATAGCAATAATAATTTTGTACAAAGTCAAAATACACCTAATAACTCATCAATGATGCCTACTACAGATAGAGGTGTTCCATTAATTAATATTGTCGAATAAGGATATAGTTTGTCTATATCTTTATTTTTTTTGACAAAAGCTTTTAAAATTATTTATAATAGTATTGGTGATATTTATGTTTGAAAGTTTAGGAGACAGATTACAAAACGTTTTACATAAGGTAAAAGGTTATGGAAAAATAACAGAAGATAATATTTCTGATATGATGAGAGAAATTAGATTAGCTTTACTTGAAGCTGATGTTAATTATAAAGTTGTTAAAGAGTTTACTAATTCTGTTAAGGAAAAAGCACTTGGTGAAGAAGTTGCTAGTAGCATTAATCCAGGAGATTTATTTGTTAAAATTGTAAAAGATGAGTTAGTGGAATTATTAGGTGGCGAAAGTAAGCCTTTAAATCTAAATGGTAATCCAGCTAGTTTAATGCTTGTTGGTTTACAAGGTTCTGGTAAAACTACGACAATTGCTAAGTTAGCTAATTTTTTACGTAAGAAACATTCTAAAAAACCTTTATTAGTAGCTTGTGATGTTTATAGACCTGCTGCAATAGATCAATTAAAACAGCTTGGTAAACAATTAAATATTGAGGTTTATGAAGAAGGCAAGAAGGATCCAGTTGAGATAGCTAGTAATGCTTTTAAGTATGCTAAAGAAAATGGTTATGATTATGTATTAATTGATACTGCTGGTAGATTACATATTGATGATGAATTGATGGATGAACTTGTTAGAATCAAAGATACAGTTAAGCCAGATGAAATACTTTTGGTAATTGATGCTATGATGGGACAAGATGCTATTAATGTTATTACTGGCTTTAATGAAACTTTACCTTTATCTGGAGTAATTCTTACTAAGTTAGATGGTGATACTAAAGGTGGAGTTGCTTTATCTGTTAGACATTTAACTAATGTCCCAATTAAGTTTATTGGTGTTTCTGAAAAATTAGATGGTCTTGATTTCTTTGATCCAGAAAGAGCTGCTGGTAGAATTCTTGGTATGGGTGATATAGTTTCTTTAGTTGAAAAGGCAACAGAAGCTATAGATGAAAAAGAAGCTGAAAAGGCTGCGAAAAGAATGCAACAAGGTAAGTTTGATTTGGAAGATTTTTTGTCAACTATGAAGCAAATTAAAAAATTAGGGCCATTGGAAAACTTATTGAAACTAATTCCTGGTGCTAAAAAGATGGGAATCAATGATATAAAAATAGATCCAAAACAAATGGCTCATATTGAAGCAATTGTTTTATCTATGACTCCTAAAGAAAGAAGAAATCCAGATATAATTAAAGCAAGTCGTAAAACAAGAATTGCTTCAGGATCTGGAACTTCTGTACAAGAGGTTAATAGATTACTTCAACAATTTGACCAGATGAAGAAAATGATGAAACAGATGACTAATGGAAATATGAAGTTGCCATTTTAGAGTTTTATAATTGATTTTTGGGCGTTATTAGTAGCTAAATATCCCTTTTATCATATGATAGATTAGAGGAGGTATTTTATTATGTTTGATCAAAATATGAATATGCCAAATTTCGATTTTGATAGTAATGTTGTTGGTAATAATAATGTTGTTGATAACGATATGAATGTTGATATTAATATGATGGGTTATCAAAATATGCCACAAGCTGCTGCTGGATGCTGTTCTAGTCCAATAAATGAAGCTGTTCAAGAAAAATGTATTCACAGAACAATAGTACATGAAGTACCACATGTTTGCCCAGTACATACAAGAATCATAAATCATCATGTATATAAACATACTTATAGACCAGCTTATTCTTGTTCTGAGGAAAATACTGTAAGCAATGTACAAGTTGGTTCTTGTTGCCAATTTAGACAATAGAGAGACATTTCTCTCTTTTTTTATGTTATAATTCTTTTTGGTGGTTTCTATGGATAATGAATTCAGAAAATTAATTCAACTTATATGTTCAGAAAACAATATTTCTTGTGATGTTTTATCACTTGGATTTTTACTTGTATTAGAAAAAGATGGAGTAGTTAAAACTATCTCTGGTTATAAATTTGATAATAATAGTCATTCTTTAGGAAAGATATTTGATGATAAGTATGCAACGTATGAACTATTAAAACATTATAATGTACCAGTATGTGAACATAGTATATTTTATTGTAAAAATAATACTAATGCTTATGTTATAAAATATAATGGTTTAAAATATTTAAAAGAAAAATTTGATGAATATAATGGTGATGTCGTTGTAAAGAAAAATACTGGTACATGTGGAAATGAAGTTAATCATTTTAATGATTTTAATGAGTTGGAAAAATTTTACAATAGTACATTTTTTAGTGATTCTTCATTTAGTATATGTCCTTTTTATAATATTAGTAATGAGTATCGAGTTATTGTTTTAAATAATAAAGTTAAAGTTATGTATAAGAAAATATTACCTGAGGTATTTGGCGATGGACATTCTACTATTAGGGAATTATTATTAAAGTTTAATTATGAGTACTTTAAGAATATTGATGATAAATCTTTAGATGTTATTTTAAAGAAGAATGAGAAGTTTTGTTATGACTGGAAGTTTAATTTATCACTTGGTTCAGTTGCTTCTTTTGATATAAGTTCAGATGATAAAAAAAGTATACTTGATATAGTTTCTAAAATTACTGATAATATTGATATTAGTTTTTGTAGTATTGATATTGTTAAGACTGATGCTTCTTTTTTGGCTATGGAAATTAATTCCGGAGTAATGATGAAATATTTAATTTCTGAGAAATCTTCTGGATATAGTATTGCGAAAGATATTTATACTGAAGCAATATTAAGTATGTTTGATGTAAAATAGTAAGTAAAATGTTTTGTCAATAAAAGTGTCTAATTATGTCGCTTTCCTTGATTAATTCAGGTCTTTTGGTTATGCTAATAATAGGGAGTGTGATACACATGATTTATCCATCTATTGATAAACTACTTAATATAGTTGACTCTAAATACGAGCTTGTTCATATAGCAGCAAGAAGAAGTAAACAAATTTCTAAAGACGGATATTTACAAATGCCTGAAAAAGATTATAAATGTGCAAAAAATATTGGAAGAGCTCTTGAAGAGGTTTCTGAGGGATTGATTGAAGTTAAGAGAAAGAGTGAGTAGCTTCTTTCTTTTCTTTTTTTTTGTTTATAAGTAATTTGCTTTTTACTTTTCAAATTTTTATAATTGCACCATTGACAAACAAATGTTTGTATTGTAATATAGTAAGACAAGAAATGGAGGTGTATCATATGTATAAAGCTTATAAGTTTAGACTGTATCCTAATACTTCTCAAAAAATAATTATAAATAAAACATTTGGTTGTACTAGATTCATTTATAATTATTTTTTAGATAAGTGTATGAAACAAGGATATATAAAAGCATTTGATATGT
>CAVKJF010000062.1:0-1478 GCA_963656615.1 bacterium
ATTGTATTTCTAACTTCAATAGTATCAGCATCACCCTTAGGACCAGTCGGCCCAACAATATAGCAGTTTGAACATTTACAATTTCTTTCCATAAAAAACCTCTCTATTTAATTCTATGCAAAATATAACACAATGTATAAATAAAACAACCAAAAAAAGCAACTAAATATAATATTTAATTGCTTCTAAATTATTAAAACTGGTAATAATAACTTTCACTACTTATCTATTTATGTAATATTTTAATTTTATTTTGATCTTTAACAATTGTACTATTATAAAATTCAGATAAAGCCTCATACATATATAAAACATCTTTAGTACCAATTGTTTCATTTGCTGAATGCATTGCTAACTGTGGAAGTCCAATATCTACAGAATCAACACTAACATGTCTTTGATTTATTCCACCTATCGTTGAACCAGATACCATATCAGATCTACATGTAAAATCTTGATAAGGAACATTAGCATAATCACATATACCTTTAAACAAAGACGAAGTAAGAGCATCTGTAGAATACTTAATATGATGTTTAATAACAACACCATTATTCAATAATACTTTGTTAGTAGGATCACTCTTTTGACTAGCATTTGGATGCATAGCATGAGCATTATCAGCACTTACAACAAATGTATTACTTAAGGCAGTAAATAAATCAATATTAGACGCTTTAGCAATTCTAGTAAGTACATCAATTAAAAAGGTTGAATCCGCTCCATGTGGAGTCAAACTCCCAATTTCTTCATTATTGAATGCACAGAAAACATTTATAGATTTAGAATTATTAGAATCAACAAAACTAGTAAATGCTGGAAACAAAGAAGCCAAGTCATCTAGTCGTGGAGCTAAAATCATTTCATCATTTAATCCAACATAACGAGCACGATCTCTATTGTATAAATATAAATCATAATCACATATTTTATCTACACCAATACCATGTGTAGTTAAAGAGTCTAAAATGATATCCTCTAAACTTTTATCATCACTTAAAGAAACAACCGGTAACATATCAATTTGATGATTTAAAGAAAAGTTTTCATTAACATCCCTATTAATATGAATTGCCTGACTAGGTATAATTAATAAATCCTTATCTATATCTATTAGTTCTTTTTCATATATTCCATCTCTTAATACAATAATTCTACCAGCAATTGATAATGGTCTATCAAGCCAAGTATAATTTAACATTGAACCATATCCAGCAATATTTAGTTTCATATAATTACCATCATACATATTAGCGTTAGGTTTAACAGAAAAACTTGGTGAATCAGTATGAGCCGCAACAATATTAAAACCAATATTTTTAACAACATCAGACATCTTAAAAGCAATTAATGATGAATCATTTCTAACAACAAAATATTTTCCATCACCTTTAACCTCATCCCAAGATTCATTTTCATACAACTCTTCAAATCCATTTTCAATCAATTGATCTTTCAAATTATGAACACAATAATAA
>CAVKJF010000062.1:1488-6937 GCA_963656615.1 bacterium
CTCATCAACAAAGTCCATTAATCTTTTATCAATACTCATCATATAAAAATCCTCCTTGTTTAATAAATTATTATATCACATATAATATAAGTTAGTAAAAAACTTAATTTTTCAATTTATATTATCATTTTTTGTTCTATTTCAATTATGGAATCTAAAACGATTAATTTTAACAGCTTACCAAAAACGTACAAAAAAAAACTGGAATACCGCAGTCTTTTCCAATGTTCACAAATAAATGATAACAAAAATTTGCATTTTTGTCGAATAATTCTTTGAAAAGTCACATAATCCTAGAATTAAAAATTAATATTTTTACATTAAATCCTAAACTATAAAAGTCTGGATAGATTACTACACTGGTGCCGATAGCAAGAATTGAACTTGCTGCTGATCCTTACCAAGGACCTGTATTGCCATTATACTATACCGGCATAAGAAAATTTTATCAAATAAATAAAAATAAGTAAATACACTAATTTGGTGTTCAAGGTGAGAATCGAACTCACATCTTCTCCGTCGGAGGGAAATATTTTATCCATTAAACTACTCGAACAATAAAGAGGACTTAGTCCTCACATGTAACTCCATATTGTTTAGCGAAACTAAGCCAAGTATCTAACTTAACTTTTCCATTTTCTATAACGTTATTTTCCTCGCCCTCAATATCAAGTAATTTTCCCATATCAATCTTTTCATAATTAATAGTAATCTCATTAGTAACACTATTACTATTTCTAGTAATTTTATTATCATAATACTCTAAACCTTCATATTGTTTAAAAATATTTTTATAAGCTTCCTCATAAGTATCTAAAACACTACTACTATCGCTAATAATCTTTTCAGTAGAATGAAGCAAAACAACATCTTCACCCTTGTAATAAACTTCATAGTTCATTTCAGAAGAACCATTTGTAACTTCTCCAGTACGAGTACATTTTTTAACTCCATCACTAGAAACAGAACTATTACTGCCACATCCAGCTAATAATAAAACCATTACCAATAAAATACTACTTCTTAATATTTTTTTCATCATCACTATCATCCTCTAATAACCTAATAATTTTCCTTTGATTCTTAAGCATCTCATTAATATGATCGTGTAAAGATTCCAATATAAGTTCACTTTTTAAATCAGTCCTATAATCATTCTGGTTTCTCAAACTATCCTTTTCTGCTTGTCTATTTTGACTCATCATAATAATAGGAGCCTGAATAGCTGCAATACAAGAAAGTAATAAGTTTAACAAAATAAACGGATAAGGATCTATTTCCTTACCATTAGTTAATATAACCGTATTAAGAATTACCCAGCCTATTAAAAAAAGTAAAAATAATATTACAAATGTCCAACTACCAGCAACCTCACTTACCTTATCAGCAGCCTTATCACCAAAAGACATTTTAGCTTCTTCCTGTTTATCAACATCAATAGCTATAGGTTGATCAACCAATAAATCTAATAATTCCTCTTCATCTTGTGCCTCTAACTCATTATTTACAAGTAACATTTTAACAATTTCTTTTTTAGTTCTTCTTTTTTCCATATCATTCACCATAAAAATTATATCACACTTTGTCAGAATAAAACAATAAAAAGAAAAGACCTAAAAAGGTCTAACAATTATTCATAAACTCATTTACTTTATCAAATAAATTACCAAAAGCAATGTCATCAATTCCATCCAAAAAACCATGTCCATACATATTAACAACATATAATTCATTATTTTTATTATTATCATGACTCAAATTATAATAATTAACGCCATCATCCTTTATAGGATCAGCATCCCCTACAATAAATAAAGTATTATTTTTATATTTATAATCCGTGTCAAGCAATGGAAATACTAAACTATTACTTAATAATTTTTTATCTGAAAAATACCTCTTCAAACTTTTCAAAACTTCGTAGTCAATTTCTCTTTCCAAACATCTTGAAGATAAAACTGGATAAAACAAAATCATATTATATAAAGAAAACTTCTCATCTTTACAAATGCTCATCGCAATATTTGCGCCTAATGAATCTCCCGTTAAAAAAATTTTTAAATCATCAATATTTAACTTTTCTAACTCTTCATTCAAATACAAGCATGTCTTATGACAAAGTTCATACACTTCCAAATAATTATCATCATCAATATCATCCATATCAATAGCAATAACTAATGTATCAGTTTTTATAGCAAGTTTTTTACAAATATCACTATATTTACCCGTACAACCTGTAATATTCCCAAAACCAGCTATATAAAATATAATTCTATTTATATTAGAAACCTTTTTAGGATAAAATACTCTTACTGGCAAAATATCATCTCTAAACATTATTCTATAACTAGATATATTTTTTTTAGAAATAGTTGGATGTACGACTTCATAAACAGTTCTATATAATTTATATTTAAATTCTTTTTCAAAGCTATTCACACTATTTATCATTATTACCACCAAGTATATAATAACATAAAAAGAAAGTTCCCTCGACTGAAACTTTCCCTACTTTACACAATTTTTGCCAAGCAAAACAAAATAATTATTCTTCATCCTCTATAGAAGTATCTTCTTCTAACTTTTTAAAATCAATTTTGCCCAACCTAGTTTTAGGTAAACTCTTGCGATATACAAAGTCATGTGGAATAGAATATACTGCTAAATTCTTTTTACAATGTTCCTTTATACTACCTTTAACAGACATAGGACTATATCCCTCTTTTAAAACTATATATGCTTTAGGAACTTCAACCTTATATGGATGAGGTATACCAATAACACTACATTTTAAAACCGCAGGATGTTCTTCTATAACCTTTTCTACATAACTAGGGTAAACATTATAACCAGAACTAATAATCATTCTTTTTAATCTTTGACGATAATAAATAATACCATTCTCATTCATCATCCCAATGTCGCCTGTATGTAGCCAAATAGCCCCATCTTTATGTTTTTGTAACATCTCATTGGTTTCTCTTTCATCATTTAAATATCCTAGCATAACCGTAGGACCAGATACACATATTTCACCATCTTCCCCATATGGAACTTCATCTTGTGTACCAGGAGTAACAATTTTTATATAATTACCTGGAAAAGGTATACCAATACTACCATCTCTATAAGCTTCGCCAAAAGATAAAGCAACAGCTGCTAAAGCCTCAGTCATACCATAACCTTGACTAATTTTAACCTTACTACCATGTTCCTTTAAAAAATCATTAATTCGCTCAGATAAATTACTAGACAACGAATCTCCACCAGATATAACATACTTTAACATACTAAGATCTAAATTTCTATTCTTAGTATTTATTAAAGCTTCATACAAAGTAGGAACACCACAAATAACATTAGGTTTATATTTATCTAATAACTCATCAAACTTTTTAGCATTAAATTGTGGTACAAGTATAACTTCACATCCTAAGCCAAACGGAATATGAAATGAAACTCCAAGTCCAAAACCATGAAATATTGGCATAATTCCTAAAACTTTATCTCCAGGTTTTAAATCCTTAAATATAACTCTTGCCTGTAAAGCCAAAGCATTAAAGTTACCATTAGATAAAACAATACCTTTAGGTTTACCAGTAGTCCCACCAGAATGAAGAATAACAGCTGGATCCTCAGCTAAAGCTTTATTCTCCTCAAACTCATTAAAATAACTTCTTAATATAAAGTCATTCCAATACATATATAACTTACTACGTCGAGGCTTCTTCATCTTCCATGTTTTTAATTTATAACCTAACTGCATATGTGGAAGCATAGAATTACTAACTGGTACAACAATAACCTTACGTACCTCAGTTTCCCTAATAATATTCTTAACCTTTTCATAACAAAAATCAACTACAACTAAAAACTTACTCTTAGTCATAATCAAATAATCTTTAATCTCTTCTTCAGCAGATAAAGGATGAATCATATTACTAATTGCCCCTATTTTACTAGCTGCATAAAAACTAATTAACCCTTCAGGTGTATTAGGCATACATATAGTAACAACTTCACCTTTCTTAACACCAATACTATTAAATGATATTGCTGCCTTATCAATTTTACTTAAAAAAGATTTATAACTAAACACATTTCCATAATAATTAACAGCAGGTGAATTCATATTTTTAAGAGCACTTCTCTTAAACATTTCATAAATAGATATATCTTCTACTTTAAATTTTAATTCATCTTTACTATAATACTTTTTCCAGGGTACTTTTATGGTCTTTTGCTTCAACAAATCAATAATATTCATCTAAACTACCTCCACACCGTAAACATTATTTCATACTTTCTCTCATTAACTTCTCTACTTCTTTTTCCAATTTCTTATTAGCTTCTTCTAAGTCACCATCTACTTTAAATGGCTTTCCGAATATTACAGTTAAATTCTTACTCCTAAATTTATAATCTCCTGTAATACCAAAAGGTACTATTAAAGCATTTGTCTTAGAAGCCATAGAAACAGTACCAAACTTAAATGGTAATAAGAACTTATCAGTCCTATTCCTAGTTCCTTCCGGAAAAAGACCAAGTGCTTTTCCTTCTTTAAGTACTTCTAAAGCTAAACTAGTAGCGTTATTATCTTTTTTACTCCTATCAACAGGAATACATCCAGCTGCTTTAAAAAACCAAGCAAAATGTCCATCAAAATACTCTTTCTTAGCCATGTAATGTATTGGCCTTTTAGTTGCGACAATTGGCAAACATTGATCACATAAATGTTTATGATTACCAACTATTAAAATAGGACCAGTCTCTGGAATATATTCTTTACCAATGATAGTCGGATTATACCAAAGTTTAAAAATAGGTCCAAGTACAGCTTTAAAAAATCTGTATCCTAACATACTATCTCTCTTTTTCATCTACTTCTTGCATCCTCTCTCTAGTTTTATAGAAATTTCTCTCATCAACTTTTCATTTTCTTTATCTAAATCATCACTAATTTTTCTTCCAGGTAAAAACTCAATACAAACACTTTTGCCAAATACCCTATATTTACCAGTAATAACAAAAGGCACAAGTAAACTATCAGTATCAGAACTCATTTTAACAGCCCCTATCTTAAAAGGCATAACAACATCATCAGTTCTATTAATAGTTCCTTCTGGAAAAATACCAATAACTTCACCTTTTTTAAGTACATCTTTAGCACTCTTTAAAGAATCTTTATCATGAATCTTACGATTAACAGGAATACAGCCCATATTGCGTACAACAAATCCTTCTATACCTTTAAAAAGTTCTACTTTAGCTAAAAAATGAACCTTTCTAGGCACAACAGCAATAAGTAATAAAGGATCTAACCAGGAAGTATGATTTCCCGCTAAAACTAAAGAATTATTCTTTGTAATATTTTCTTTACCTATAACCTTAGGATGTAAAAATAAATAAACATTTATCTTTAAAAATATCCTAACAATACTATAAA
>CAVKJF010000063.1:0-6856 GCA_963656615.1 bacterium
AGAATTTATCTTAACTTTTCTGATCCTTGGCCTAAAGTTCGACATAGTATGCGAAGACTTTCTAGTAGAATTTTTTTGGAGAAATATGATAGTATTTTTAAGAATGATAAAGAAATATTTATGAGGACAGATAATAGAGATTTATATATTTATTCTTTGATGAGTTTTAGTGAGTATGGATATGTATTAAAAAACATTAGTTTTGATTTGCATAGTACAACGTCTGAAGAATTGATTACTACTGAATATGAAGATAAATTTGCGGGTTTAGGAATGCCTATATATGCAGTCGAAGCAGTTAAAACTGATGTCCAAAATAGTAAATAATTATAAAATATTTTTACATTTACAAAAAATTTGGTATAATGTAGTAAGAGTAGGTGAATTATGAAGAAGATAATTGTTTTACTCTCTGTTATTTTGTTAATGATAACTGGTTGTAGTATGAAGGAACTTAGTTCTAATGACTTTGAAAAAAATATGGATATTTTACTTAATGAAAAGACAAAGTCTAGTAATGTCCATTTTGATGGTTATAAGTATTATGTTCCGGATGGTTTAAAGTTTATTAATAAGGAAGAATATAACGCTATTCTTAAAGATAGATTTGATAATAAGTATTACATGTATGTTGATGTTATTAGTTATTATCATAAAGTAAAGAATACGTATAAAATCAAACAGGATGCTTATTATTCGAAAGTAATTAATTATGGTAATAAGACTGGATATTTAGAAATTACTGAAGATAATGGTAAGTATTTTGTTGAATTTGTATTTAATTACGCTAAAATTGAATCTTTAACTGATAAAGATAATTTAGTTAATGTTATTGATAATATGTGTTATATTTTACGTTCAATTAAATTTAATGATAAAATATTAGAGAGCATAGTTGGTGATAATGTTTTAAGCTATGCAGAAGAAGTTTTTACATTGTTTGATACTACATCATCACAAGAGGATTTTTTGGAAGTTGTTAGTAGATATGATCCTGAATATAAAAAGGCTATAGACCAAGAAGAATTAGAACTTGATGAAGAATAAATTAAAGAGGTGAGCTCATGGGTATATTTGAAAAACTTAAGAATGCTCTATTTGAAGAGGAGTATGTTGAAGTTGTAGAAAAACCTAAAACAAAAAAAGTTTCTAAAAAGAAACCTGTTTCTAAGGAAGTTGTGAAAGAGAAACATGATGAGGATTACGAAGAGGAAAAACCTGTAGCAAAGAAAGTAGTATTACCGGAGAAAAAAGAACCTGTAATACCTGAAAATATTGATTTAGATGAAGATTTTGAGGATGAAGAGGAAGAAATAAAGGAAAAACCTCGTAATACTTTTAAGATGATCGATGATGATGACTTGGTTGATGAGCCTGTTTATCCGACTAGTGAGCCAAAGATAGTTAAGGTTATTGAAAAAGAAGAAAAGACTCCAATTTATTCAGCTAGTAGAGATGAGAAGTTATATCCTTCAAAACCAGTTAAAACTGGTCCAATGCCTTATGGTATAGATGAGACTCCAGAATCAACTGTTCATGAATATAATATTTATGAGAAAAAAGAGGAAAAGTCTTATTTTAAACCTTCACCAATTATTTCGCCAATATATGGTATTTTAGATAAAAACTATCGTAAAGAGGATGTTGTTCCAAAAAGAGAAGTTAGATTTACTAGTAGTTTAGCTAAAGAAAGAGTTAGTGTTGACGATGTAAGAGCTAAAGCTTTTGGTAATAACGAAGAAGAAATAGACTTATCTAAAAAGAATGATGTTGAGCCATCATTTGAAGTTGAAAATGATACTAATCTTTTAGTTGATTTAAGTTCTGATGATGATAAGCCGGCAGTAAAAGATGTTACCATGGGTGATGCATTGGAATATTTTCAAGATTTAGGATTAGAATATAATGTAGACTATGTGGATGCAGGTAAAAAGAATACTACTCCTAAACGTGAAAAAGAAGTTTATGAAGATGATATTACAGCTGATAATTTTGAAGATAATGATATAAAAGAAGAACCTGTGATCAAAAAAGAAAAAACAAAAGATTCAGTTGATACTGATGATAATTTGTTTGACTTAATTGATTCTATGTACCAAGATCAAGAGTAATTAAGGAGAAATGAATATGGATTTATTAAACTTTGTTTTGCCTGTATTATTGTATATTGTTTGTATAATACTAGTAATAGTATTAATTGTACTAGGAATTAAACTTATTTTTACATTAGATAAAGTTAATAAAGTTGTTGATGATGTTTCCGATAAGGTTAATTCTTTGAATGGAATCTTTAGTTTTATCGATAGAACTACTAATAGTTTTGCTTTAATTACCGATACAGTAATTAATTCTGTTACAAGTTTTATCTTTAAAATATTTAAAGGACGTAAGAAAAAGAAAGAAGATTTAGAGGAGGAAGATATTAATGGGTAAGAAAAATACTGGAAAATTTTTATTAGGTGCAGCACTTGGTGCTGGGTTAGGACTATTATTTGCTCCTAAGAAAGGTAGTGAAACTAGAGCTGACTTAAAAGTACAATTTGATAAGTTAATGAATCAAATCAAAGATATTGATACTGAAGAAGTAAAAAAAGAATTTGATAAGAAAGTTAAAGAAATCAAAAAAGAATTATCTGATTTAGATAAAGAAAAAGCTTTAGATATCGCTAAAGAAAAGTCTTTAGTTTTGAAAGATAAAGTAGAAGAATTAGTTGATTTAGCTGTTAAAAAAGGTACACCTGTATTACAAGATGCAGCTGAAGAATTAAGAGAAAAGGCAATAGATGTAACTAAAGATGTATTAAAAAAACTTGAACAAGGTAGTAAAAAGTAAGCATTTTGCTTATTTTTTTCTTGCAACTGGCTAATTTTGTGTTATAATCTATTTATAATTTTTGTTGATTAACAGATCAGTAGAAATAGATATTTATTTTATAGAGAGCTAATGTTTAGTACTTTTATGAGTGCTAGTTTGGTGGAAATTAGTAAGAATACTATTTTGAATTACACTGTTAGGAGAAAAATCGTTCATCGCGTTAAGATTTTAGAGGTGTATATTATTATACATAAAATAAGGTGGTACCATGAATAAATTTCATCCTTTGGTGGATGGAATTTTTTTTATTGAAGGGAGTGACTTTTTTGCATACTGAGTATGAAGTTAGAATATTAAATATTGATAAAGAAGAGGTTGTTGAAAAACTAAATAAATTAAATGCAACTTTTGAGTGGGATGAATTACAAAGAAGATATGTTTATGACTTTATTCCTAAGGTAGATAATAAATGGATAAGACTTAGAACTAATGGTAAGAAAACTACTTTGACTATTAAAAATTTAGTTTCATCAGAAATAGATGGTACTCAAGAGTTAGAAATTGAAGTTGATTCTTTTGAAAGAACTAATTTAATTTTAAAAGAGTTAGGGTATGAAGCAAAAGGTTATCAAGAAAATAGAAGAATACAATATTTACTTAATGGAGTAGAAATAGACATTGATAGTTGGCCTTTAATTCCTACATATTTAGAAATTGAGGGACCTAGTGAAGAAGCAGTTTATAACGCTGTTAGTGCATTAGGATTTGAACTTGATGATACTACTACAAGAGATGTTGAAGGAATATATTTAGATTATGGACATAATTTAGATGAAATATATGATTTAAAATTAGAGGAGGAAAGAAAATGACAAATTGGGAAGAATTAGAATGGAGAGGTTTAATAAAAGACGTTGCTGGAGATGATATTGAAGATAAAATAAATAAAGGTGGAATGACTTTTTATATAGGAACGGATCCTACAGCTGATAGTTTACATTTAGGTCATTATAGTTCTTTTATGACTGCTAAGAGATTAATGCTTATGGGACATCATCCTATTATTTTATGCGGTGGTGCAACTGGTAGAATTGGAGATCCTAGACCTACTGCTGAAAGAGAAATTATACCAATAGAAGTTTTAGAAAAAAATATTCAATGTATCCGTGAACAAATAGATAAGATGTTTGATGGTAAGGCAAAACTTGTTAATAACTATGACTGGTTTAAAGGTTATGAATTTTTAGATTTCTTAAGAGATGTTGGTAAATATATTAATGTTAACTATATGTTAAATAAAGATATTATTCAAAGAAGATTAGATACAGGTATTACTTATGCTGAATTTAGTTATATGTTAATTCAAGGTTATGACTTCTTAAATATGTATGAAAAAATGAATTGTACAATGCAAGCTGCTGGATCTGATCAATGGGGAAATATAACTACAGGAATTGATTTAATACGTAAAAAGTTAGGAAAAGAAGCTTATGGATTTACAATGCCATTAATACTTGATTCAACTGGTAAAAAATTTGGTAAGAGTGAAGGTAATGCTTTATGGCTAGATGAAAATAAAACTTCTTCATATGAATTATATCAATACTTAATAAATACTGATGACTCTAAAGTTTATGAATACTTAAAAGTATTTACATTCTTAACACCTGAAGAAATTGATTCTGTAATGAAAGAACATAAAGCTTCTCCTGAAAAGAGAATTGCTCAAAAGAAATTAGCTCAATGTATTATTACAGATTTACATGGTGTAGAAAGTTATAATAATGCAGTTAAAATTAGTGAATCTTTATTTAATGGAGATATTAAATCATTTACTTCTAGGGATGTAGAAGTTGCATTTAAGGGATTAGATGTATTTACAGTTAAAGAAGATTTAAATATTGTAGATTTACTTGTTACTTCTGGTTCTTGTTCTAGTAAGAGAGAGGCTAGAGAATTTGTTGGTAATGGATCAATTACTTTAAATGGTGAAAAAGTGACTGATTTAGATTTTGTACTTACAAAGGATTTATGTATTGATAATAAATATATTGTTATTAGACGAGGTAAGAAAAAATACTTTATTGGAGTCTATGAGTAAATATTTACAGAAAAGGAAATATAATTTAGTATATTTTCTTTTTCTTTGTGGAAAAAACGTTTTCTTTTTGTTATTATTATATTGGGAGGCTGATGTATGGATAAGAGAATTTTAAAAATTTTGAAAATTGTATTTATGGTATGTTTAGTTATTTTAATTTTGGAATTATTTTATCTGACATATATTAGTTTCTTTAAAGAGAAAAAATCTATTTATTTTGATGCGATTAATGCGATGGATAGTACTGCTTCTGATGGATATGTAGTAGTTGGAAGTAACAATAATAATGATATGCATTATGAAAAGGCTAAAATTGCAAAGTATAATTCTAAGAAGGAAAAGGTTTTTGAGGTTTTATATAATAAAGGTTTTAATAGTGCTTTTTTTGATGTTGCGGTAGATGGTACTGATTTTATTGCGGTTGGTAGTTATGAGGTTGATGACAGTGAACATGAAAAGGGTATTAGGGAAGCAATTATTGTTAAATATGATAAAACAGGTAAGGTTTTATTTGATAAGAGTTTTAAAGTATTAGATGATTCAAAGTTTGTTAGTGTTTATGTTTTGGATGATGGATACTTAGTTGCTGGACAAAGTATTTATGAGAAGATGACACTTGGTCTTTCTAATTCCGGTGGTGCATATTTAATTAAATATGATAAAGTTGGTAATGTTGTTTGGAAGAGTAATTATGGTGATAATAAGGCAGCAATTTTTAATGATGTAATTAGTGTTAATAATTCTATTTATGTTGTTGGTAGAGATGCTTCTCGTGTTGGTTTAATTAATCAATATGATATGAATGGTAATTTAATTAAGTCTTCTGGATATGAATATACTGATAGTTTAGGTTTAACAAGTTTAGTGGCAGTAGATGATGGTATTGTTGCGACTGGTGCCAAAAAGTATGTTGATGATAAAAATAATTCTATTGTAGATGCATTATTAATTAAATATGATTTTGAATGTAATTATTTAGATGAAGTTACTTATGATAATAATGGTGTTGAAAGATTTAATCGTGTTATTAAAGATAGTAATGGTAACCTTGTCGTTGTTGGAAATGAAGTTCTTTCTTATACAAGTACTGAAGAAGCTAACAATAATAATTTGTTATATAATGGTTTAATTGGTAAATATAAGAGTGATTTATCTAATATAAAACTAGAAACTTATGGTGCTCAAAGAGATGATCATTTTACAGATATTAAAGTTGTTGATAATAATTATTGTGTTGTTGGATATTCTTCATATGAAGATGGCAGTTATTTAAGTAAGTTCATTGTATATAGTGATGCTTTAAAAGTATTGGAGGTTCAAGGATGAAAATTACACTAGTGAGACATGGACAAACAGATTTTAATTATGATGGGATAATGCAAGGGCTTTCTAATAATTATTTAAATGATACTGGTAGAAGACAATGTAGAAAATTAAGAGATGAGTTAATGAATCAACATTTTGATATTTGTTATATGTCTCCTTTAATAAGAACTGTTGAAACGGCTATTATTCTTATAGGTGAAAGAGTTGAGACGGTTCCTGATAGACGAATTATTGAAAGAAATCTTGGTGAGTTAGAAGGAAAATCTAGAGACTTATATGACGCTAAAAAGTTTTGGGATTATAATTTAAACTATGATGAGTTTGGCGTTGAAAAGATTCAAGATATATTTTCTAGGTGTAGAGACTTTTTAACTTATGTGATTAATAAAAATCCAGGTAAGGATATTTTAATTGTATCTCATGGAGCTCCGGTTAGGGCAATGCATCATATTCTTAAGAAAACAGATTTAAATGGTAATTTGTTGAATTTTAAAATTGATAATTGTTTTTGTGAGACAATAGAGGTTAATGAAGAAGATTTTATAGAAAAATAAAAACGCAAAAATTAATTTGCGTTTTCTTTGTCTTATTTTTACTTGTTGTAGAATTCAACG
>CAVKJF010000064.1:0-6825 GCA_963656615.1 bacterium
AACTTAGAAGACAATAACCTAATAGTTCAAGGAATAGCTGGTTCAGGTAAAACAACTGTTGCTCTACATAGAATTGCCTTCTTACTATATCGCCTAAAAAACCTTAGCAGCAACAACATCTTAATCTTTTCACCAAATAATGTCTTTACAGAATACATTTCAGATGTCTTACCATCATTAGGAGAAGACAATACCCTTCAAACAACATTTAATGATTACTTATCATACTTTATAACCGAATACAAAAATGTTGAAACATTCTCTGACTTTGTATCAAGATATTATACTTATAGTGAAACAAATCCAGACCTAGTAAAATATAAACAAAGTGATGAAATAATATCGGACTTAGATGATTATTTAAAAGACTACATTTCCAAATGTAAATTCACTGGAGACATAATTGAAAATGAATTTAATGTTGTATTAAAAGAAGAATTAAATGAAATGTTAACTTATAAATATAATCGTCTTCCTTTATTTGAAAGATTAGATGAAATGGCTAAAAAATTATCTGCTAACTTTTACAAAGGTAGTAACAAAAAAGCAAAAACCTTTGGCCGACTACTAAAAGAAAATTCTAACTTTGAAAAAGATTACAAGAAAATTTATGCAGACTTTTGGACTAGTCCTTTCTGTAAAGTAACCTTAACAGAACGAGAAATAAATGAATTTATAAAAAGAAACGTTATTAACTACGAAGATGCTTTATTATTCTCATATATAAAAGGTACTTTACAAGGTTTCCCATATGAATGTAATATTAAACAAGTAGTTATAGATGAAGCTCAAGACTATAACCGTCTTCAATACATAATTATCAGTAAAATATTTAGAAAAGCTGATTTTACAATTCTTGGAGACATAAATCAAAATATTAATCCATATTATAGCTATAACTCTTTAGAAGACCTAAGTCCAATTTTCTCTGGCGATACAAAATACTTAGAATTATTAAAAACATACCGTTCTTCACCAGAAATAATTGAGTACACTAATAAAATTCTTAATTTAAAACATGTCAATGCTATTCGTAAAGATAATAATAAACCAGTAATATTTAGAAAGAATATTACTAATCTAAAAGAAAGCTTACTAGCTGACATAAACACTTTACAAAACGAATATAAAAGTACCGCTATAATTACTAAAGATTATAAAGAAGCCGAAGAACTATATGACAAATTAAAAGATAGTATTAGTATTTCCCTAGTAGATGCCAATACTAAAAAGTTCAAAAAAGACCTAATCGTTATACCAGCATACATTGCGAAAGGATTAGAGTTTGACAGTGTCATAATTTATAACGATCGTAATAATTCATATCGTAAGAATGAAAGAAATCTACTATATGTTGCTTGTACTAGATGTCAACATGAACTATATATTTATAACTAAAGGCGTTAAGCCTTTTTTAAATGGAATCTTACTCGACATAAATCATATATTGTCACAACAACTACATTAATACTTATCGCAATAATAAGTCCGTAGAAACCTATTTTTAAATATGAAAGTATAAATAATAAACTAGTTCTAACTATCATACCAAGAGTAGTTCCTATCATTGCGTCACGACTTTTACCCATTGCGTCTAATGCCGATGATAAAGGAGCCTGAATATATTGTAAAAGACAAACAGGAGCGATTATTCTCATATAACTAATTCCTTCACTAGTATGATAAATTAATCTTAAAAAGAAACCAGGTTTAATAACAAATAAAATAGTAGCGGGAATACCAATAACTAATGAAAAGAAAATAGCTAATCTTATCTTTTTCTGTACACTTTTAATCATTCCATTAGAATACTCCCTAGAAACAACTGGTAAAAGAGCTTGTGATATAGCCAGTGTAAAGAAAGATGGAAGCAGTACTAAAGGCATTACATATCCTGATAAAATACCATATTCTCTTGTAATAAAACTATTATCATAACCAACACTTAATAATACTAAACTAAGAATAATCGGCTCTAAAAAATAGCCAAAACTACCAATTAATCTTCCTGTAGTATTAGGTATTCCAATAGATAAGCATTCCGAAATATAACTTTTATCCGGCTTCAAATCATTCCTTTTAATAACAAGTTTCTTTGGTAAAAACAAAAACAATATGAGTATAGATGCAGCCTCACTAATAATATTAGAAAGAATGATATAACAAACAGCGTACTTTAACCCTTTATCTATAACAAAAGGAATACCAATAACCATTAGCCCAAGTCTAACAATATCTTCAACTAAGTTTGAAATAACATGTGGACCCATGCGTTCTTTACCAAAAAAATAACTTCTACAAATACTAGATATACTTGTAAAAGGAATAACTAAAGCAATAGCCATAATACCATAATAGGTATCCTTATTATGTAATAAATTATTAGAAAGAACCGGTGCTAGTAAAATAATCAATATTATTAAAAAGATATTTACAAGAAGAATCACTGGTACAACCGAAAAAAAGAGTCTCTTATTATTACGTTTTTCTTCCGCAATAAGTTTCGCTAAAGCAACAGGCATTCCTAATTGACTTATTCCAATAAAAAGAGAGAAGGTTGGTAGTATTAACATATAAAGTCCTAATCCTTCAGTACCAATAAGTCTACTCATAATAATTTTAATAATCATACCTAGTATTTTTGTTAAAAATCCACCAAGTAAAAGAATGATAGTTGATTTAATAAATTTTTCTTTCATAGTAAGTTATATGAAAAAATTAAAAATATAATGCTTTTATCCCTAAAAATATGTTAAAATAAATATAGAAGAATAAATATGGAAAACGTAAAAAGATGTAAATCGAACAAATGTAAAAAGTTGTAAAAGGCTTTGTAAAATTTTTTACAAATAATTAAAGATATCTTTTCATTGAATATGACATGTGATATTCTTATTTTAAGAGGTGGACGTAATGACTGATTTAATTAATTTATTAACTTCAAAAGAGATAATAATTGTTTATATTGTTGCCGGCGTTGCCTGTTTTTTATACTTCATTATATACTTAATCGACAAGAGTTATTATAAAAGAAAACAAAAACAAAATACCAGAGAATTAAATAAACTGGTTGAAGATATAAATATAGAATTACAAAAGGAAGAACCAAGTGATCTTGAAGCTGTAGAAACTATAGAACCTGTAACTTATGTTGAACCTGTTCTTGTAGAAGAACCAGTAACTATAGAACCAGTTGTTCCAGAAAAGGTTGAACCTGTAGCAGTTCAAATTGAACAAGAACCAGAAAAAGTAGTAGCAGTTGATGAAGTAAAAGAAGTAGAAAAAATAGAAGATGTAAGCCAAAAAACAAATGAAATAAATAATATTGTAGAAAATAATGATGTAGAAATCATTGAAGCTGCAAAAGAAGAGCCAGAAGTAGTATTAGAAGCATTAGAAGAACCAGAACAAAAAGAAGAAATAACTTATACTGCTATTGAACCAAATAAAGAAGAAGCTCAAGAAGAGTTAAGACGTTTAACAGAAGAACTTGAAAAGGCTGAAGAAGAAACTAAAAACATTGACTTAACAAGTTATGAAGAAGCTCAAGAGCGTGACGCAATTATTAGTTTAGATGAATTAATTAAAAAGAGTAAAGAAATGTATGAGTCTAATGAAATAACTCAATACGAAGATGAAGGAAATGAACCTATTAGTTTAGCTGATCTTGAAAAGAAATTTAAAGAAGCTAACGAATTAGTTAACGCAATAGAAACAGAAGAAACATACGAAGAACCAGTATTAATTGAAAATATTGAAGAACCTGTTAAAGAAGAACAATTAGTTATAGATGACTTTATTAATGTAAAAGTTGAAGAACCTAAACGACCAGTTTATCAAGAAAATGTTAAATATAAGCCATCACCAATTATTTCACCAATATATGGTATTGAAAAAGAACCTAGTAAAACCGATATTGAATTGGAAAATACAGCTAATTATGAAAAACTTGATGAAGAGATTAAGAAGACAAATGAATTCTTAATGACATTAAGAGAATTACAAAAACATTTAGATTAACTCGAATTTTTTCGAGTTTTTTTTATGATTTTTAAATTTACTCAGTATCATATATATAGAGATTGAAAAAAATGTTGAAATATGCTATAATTTGATAGCAAGAAAGGGCGGATTCGGATGAAAAAATATCTTGTGTTACTATTATGTATATTAGTATTATTAACAGGTTGTGAAGCTACTAAAAAGGAACAGGTCAAGCCAGTTAAAGAAAATAAATCAGAAGAAGTTAGTGTAATCGAAGTAAATAATGATACTTCTGAAGAGCCAACAGATGAAGATGTAGTAAATTATGTTTCCACTATTAAAAATGAAATAGAAAATATAAATTATACAGAGTCTAACAAAGAAACTGTAAAAGAAAAATTAAAAGAAAACTTTATTATTTTAACAGACTTTATCTTTTATGATGGAACAATAAAAGGGAAAACCTTTAATGAATTAACTACATCAGCTAAAGAAGAAATATTAGAACTTTATGAAAAAATAGATAATAAAATAGAAAGTGTTTATCCAAATTATAAAGATGAAATAAAAGATACTTCAACAAAAGTTTATAGTAAAGCAAAATCAATGGCTATATCTTTAAAAGATTATTTAAAGAAAAGTTATATTGATAGTGTAGGAGAAGATACTTATCAAAAAGAAATGGAAATAATAAAGGATACAAAAGATAAAGTAAAAGAAAAGGCAGAACCTGTAATAGATACTGCTAAAGAGAAAACAAAAGAAACTTATGAAAAAACCAAGGATAAATTAAATACTTGGTATCAAGGAATAAAAGAAAGTAGTGAGTAAAATGCGTAGTGTTGGAATATTAACTTTAGGATGTAAAGTAAATACTTATGAAAGTGAATATATAATGAACATTCTAAAAGAAAATAATTATGAGATAAAAAGCTTTGATGATGTATGTGATGTTTACATAATCAATACTTGTACTGTAACAAATACAAGTGATATTAAGTCTCGAAAAATGATTAGAAATGCCATTAGAAAAAATAAAGATGCCTGTATTGTTGCCATGGGATGTTTCATAGAAGCTAATAAAGACTATAACATTGAAGGTTTAGATATAGTTATAGGTAATAAAGATAAATCAAAAATTGTTGAGTTATTAGACGAATACTTTACTAAAAAAGAAACTATCATAAAACTTTATAATGATCCTAAAAGTCAATTTGAAGATATGTATATTACTAACTTTCCAGGTCGTACTAGAGCTTTTGTTAAGATTCAAGATGGCTGTGAAAATTTTTGTAGTTATTGCATAATTCCATATGTACGTGGAAAGTGTCGTAGTAAAGCTGAAGATAAAGTAATTTCTGAAATAAAAGATTTAGTAAATAATGGATATCAAGAAGTAGTTTTAACTGGTATTCATACAGGTAATTATGGAGTCGATTTAGATACTAACTTTGCTCATCTTTTAAAAGAACTTATTAAAATTAAAGGTCTAAAAAGACTACGTATTTCATCAATTGAAGCAACCGAATTAACTGATGAAGTACTAGAAGTTATTAAGGAAAGCAATATAATAGTTGATCATTTACATATTCCTCTACAAGCTGGCTCTGATGAAATATTAAAAGCTATGAATCGTAAATATGATTTAGCTTACTTCTTTAAAAAAATTGAAGAGATAAGAAAGATTCGTCCAAATATTTCAATTACTACAGATGTAATTGTTGGCTTCCCAGGAGAAACTAGAGAGTTATTTGAAAAAACTATTGAAACATGTCGTAAATTAGAATTTGCTAAAATTCATGTTTTTCCATATAGTGAAAGAAAAGGTACAAAAGCTATTGAATTACCTAATCATGTTGATCCAAGTGAAAAGAAAGCTCGTGCTAGAGAATTATTACTTGTTTCAAAAGAATTAGAAATAGCCTATGCCGAAAAATTCATTGGCAAAACAGAAGAAGTATTAATAGAAGAAAATAAAGATGATTACAGTCTTGGTCATACAAGTAATTATTTACACGTTAAAATACCTAGAACAATAAAACCAAATACCTTTGTATCAGTAACAATAAAAGAAATAGAATATCCATATTGTCTAGGAGAATAGAAGGAGAAAGATATGTCATACATTAAGGGAAATTATCGTAAAAGTATTTATACATCAGCACAAGGCTATCACATTGGCTTATTTAAAGTAACAGATACCGATGATGAAACTTTAGTTGATTATGTTGATAGAGTAATTACTTTTACTGGTTATTTTCATGAACTTAATGATATGGATACATATCTTTTTTATGGCAAATTAGTTAATCATCAAAAGTATGGAGAACAATTCCAGGTAGATAGTTATGAAAGATGTAAACCCGAAGAAAAAGACGCTATAATAGAATTTTTAACATCCGGTCTTTTCAAAGGAATAGGTGAGAAAAAAGCTAAAGCCATAGTAGATGTTCTTGGTAAAGACACTCTTAAAATAATCCTAGAAAATCCAGATAATTTAATTTTAATTCCAGGTGTAACAAAGAAAAATATTGAAACACTTCATACTAAGTTGCAAGAATATGAAGCAAGTTATGAAACCATACTATATTTAGGCGAATTAGGTTTTAATACTAAAGATGCCATGATAGTTTATAACTTTTATAAGAAAAAAACCAAAGACATAATAGAAGAAAATATCTATCAAATAGTCCATGATATTTATAATTTAACTTTCAAGAAAATAGATTACATAGCTATAAAATCAGGCCTTGCAAAAGATGCTAGTATTAGAATAGAAGCCAGTATTATTTATATTATGAATGAAGTAAGTAATGCTTATGGACATAGCTATTATTATAA
>CAVKJF010000065.1:0-1001 GCA_963656615.1 bacterium
CTCCACGTTTTCAAAAAAAGTTATACCTTTGTGTGTTAATACATATACACCATCAGCATTCTTTAAAATTATTTGTGTATGATCATTAGCTTTATTAGTCAACATAACTTTATAATTATTATCTTTTTTATAACTAACTTCTATATCGTAGTTATATACTTCATCATTATTAACAATTTGTAATTCACCAGAAATTTTATAAGCTGACGCTTTATTTATTTTCTTCTCCAAATCATTAATAACTCTACTTTCCGTATTTTTTCCACAACCTGTAGTAACTAACAACATAGCAATTATTATTCCTACAAAAATCTTTTTCATAGTTCACCTCATAATTAAATTCTAATTAATTATATGGTAAATAAAAACGAATATTACAAACATAGAAAAAAAGTCAAAGAATAATCTTTGACTTTTCAACTAATTATTAGTGATTTTAATTTTTACTTTTTTAGTCTTAGGCTTATATGTAAGCTTTAGATCTCCACCAGTAACGGCAACTTCAACTTCATGCTCGCCAACTCCAAGATCTTTTAAATCAACTGAAGCTTTTATAGTACTTGGATCTAGCGAATTAATAACATCCTCACTACCTTCGACTATAACCGTAATTCTACTATCTTCTTCAGACATAGCTTGAGCCTTATATCCAGCCGATACATTGTCAGCACTAACTGAAATATTATCAAATTCTTTTGTAATAGAATTATCAACAGAAACTGTTATTTTAATAGTCTTAGAACTAATATCCGTAATTCCTGTTGGCTTTTTCAAAGTAACATTGTACTCTTTATCACTCTTCAAATCTTTTACATCAATTTCTACTTCTAACTGTTCTAATTTACTAACAGCATCTTCATCACCATAAACGGTAACGCTAGAAACTGAAGAATTAATAGATTTGATTGCCTTACCAAAGGCTAATTTACCAGTAGGAACTATTTTAATTGGTACTTCTTTGCTAGGAGAAGTTATAGTTATTTTGGCATCCACTGTCTTTG
>CAVKJF010000065.1:1011-6630 GCA_963656615.1 bacterium
CAACATCAACAATTTTACCATTAGTATCATAAGCAACTAAAGGAACGTCTTTTAATGTAATATCCCCTGCTTTTTGGTTCTTTTGGTTAGGTATATTTGTAGCATCTACCAAAGCTTTAACAGTTGCTACTTTTTCCAATTTGTATTTTGCACCTTTAACAATAACATCAGTTCTATCTAATTCAACATTTTTAATATATAACTTACTATCTAAACTATCTTGATGTAATAAATCATAAGTTAAACCACGAGTTTCACTTTCTTTATTATAAATTGTAACAGTTACTTGCGAAGGATCTAATTTATAGTCTAATGATTTTAATCTTTGGGAATACTTCAAAGTAACTTTATGATTACCAGGTTTTAATCCAGTTAAGTCAACTGATACACCTTTAGAAGGTGACTGTTTAGCTAAAAAGATATGTCTTTTTTGACCAACAAGAGTAATATCAACAGTCTTTGGTAAACCTTCAACTACATATAACTCTTCATTATAAACTGCAGTAACTGGTTGATTGTAAAGGATTTCTGCATATTGATCGATGATAACATTAGATTCCTTATCTATAATAACAAAAACTCCAAAAGCTAAAAGCAAACTAATAATAAGTAATGTTGACTTTCTACCCATCAATCTATCTATATTTTTAGCATTTTCCTTAAAAAAACCAGTAATTTTTAAAATAAATCTAGTAATGGGTGTAATTAATATTCTATCGAAGAATGTTCCAATACGATGAAAGATTCTTCCTATTTTATTAAATATTTTCTTCATAAATCTCTTCCTCATCTATTTCATCGTCTTCATTAAATTCAATATCTTGTTTAGGTCTTAATTCATCAATTAATAACATTCTAGTATCATCAAGCGTTAAATTATATAATAATTCACCCTTTAAAGCTACTGAAATTCTACCAGTTTCTTCTGAAACAACAATACAAATAGCATCTGTTTCCTCAGCTAACCCTAAAGCCGCTCTATGTCTTGTACCAAGTCTCTTATTAATTTTTTGACTACTACTTGTAGGGAACACAGCACCAGCACATGTAATTCTATCACCTTGAATAATTACACCACCATCATGTAGCGGATTACCCTCATAGAAAATAGCAATTAACAAGTCACTAGATAAATCAGCATATAACTTTTTTGCTCTATCAATATAGTTACCTAAACTAATATCTCTTTCAATGACAATTAAAGCACCAATACGTTCCTTTCTTAAATAATCAACAGCGTTAATAACTTCATAAACCATACGCTCTCTCTCATCAACAGTAAGAACCTTATGTCTACCTAAAAGCTGGTTTCTACCAAGCTGTTCCAAAATAGTTCTAATTTCTGGTTGAAATATAACTATTAAAGCTATAGGCCCCCATTGAATTATATATTCAAGCAAAACACCAATGGTAGTAAAACCAAAAATATCACTAACGATTTTTAAAATTATTACAAAAGCAACGCCCTTAAACAATAAAGAAAGTTTAACGTTGTTCCTTATATTCTTTAAAATTAAATAAAATACTAACCATACTAAAGAAATATCTGCAACTTTCCTTAGTATAGATAAAATATCAGTCATAGTTATAGTCATTACATCGTCTCCTTTAAAACACTCTTCTAGTATACAATTTTTTTAATAAATAGTAAAGTTTTCAACTTTCCATAGTAGAATTATCAGCAGTATTTATATCAGATACATTATCTAGAATATCAGCCGCTGCATTTTTAGCAATAGCACTCTTTTGTTCGCTTGTTGCTCCAATAACATTTAAAGTTGATGAAACCATAGCAACTTCCATTGGATTAATAAGTGTCGGTGTATTTTCCTTCTTAGGTTCAACAATAACATCTTCAGAATTAGTATCACTTGTCAAAACCGGCTCATCACTACTATAAATATCTTGCGCTGCTAAAACATTAGTAACACTAGCAACACTGTCAATTGGTATATCAGTCGCAACATCACTTGAAGCAATGTTAACTTCTACTCTTTTATTACTTCCAGATGGATCAACAATAACAACTCTAGAAGCAGTTTCTTTTTTAGCCTTTTCCTTTTCAATAGTATTTATTTTTCTCAAAAAGTAAACACACACAAGTATTAAAAAAAGGCACACTAAAGAAACAATAGTATATATATTTCCGCTTAAAGTATCTCTAAAAAACGCTAATATGCTTCTCAAATTGCCACCCACCTTATAATATATAATATCATTATAAACCTTTTTTATCAAGTTCAAGGTCAAAAAAAAAGACGGTTAATACGCCTTATTTAGTCGCTTCAATATGATTAAATAAAATGCCAATATTGAATAGACCACAAATACCAACTAAAGTATAAATAATATTAGTAAATAAACTATCAACCCCAAAAATAGTTTCTACTAAATTAAAGTCTAAAAGACCAATAAGTCCCCAATTTATAGCACCAATAATAGTAATAACTAATAATATTTTTTGTACTGTTTCCATATTATCCCTCCTATTTATATGTTTAACAATTAAATTAAAAATATACAAAAAAAGTAGAATTTTTTCTACTTTATTCTTCTAACTCCGATAATAACAGTACCAGAGCCTGAAATCCAGGAATTAACATCACTCATTATAACACCACGGGATGGATTAGCTGCATGTATCATCTTACCATTTCCCACGTATAAAGCAGAATGTGTAGAAGTGCCATCGCTATAACCAAAGTTCAAAATATCTCCAGGCAAAACATCACTATATGAAACACCAACACCATCATAAAGTTGTGTACTAGAACTTCTACTAATAGAATATCCAAGTTGTCTATAAATATATTGTACAAAACCAGAACAGTCAAACGCATCAGGTCCAGTTCCACCATAAGCATAAGCTTTGCCAAGTAATGAATAAGCAATATCTACAGCACTATAGCCAACGCTGCGTTCATTAACAACAATATTATAACTTAAACTACTTGAATTACCATTCTTATCAACAGCATCTACTATAACCTCATAAGTACCAGGAACATTATAATTATAATCACTATAAACAGTATAATAATCTACTAAATCTTCAGTAACATTCGAAGATTCCATAAATGAAATATCACCATCTATATCATCATAAACTTCTGAAATATTATCAACAAGATCAATATTATCACCTTGATCAACAACAACAGTTTCTTCCTTAAATACTATTTTAGGAGCTACACTATCTTTAATTTCAACAGAAACTGGTATTTCCTTAGATACATTTCCTTTAGAAACAACAAGAATCAATTCCTGTTTTCCAACCTCATTAGTCTCTATATCCTTCTTAACAGAAATAATCTTTCCATCTACATTATTAATTAATTTATTTAAATCATAATTTGGACTACCATACTCTACAGTAGGTGTCTTTACAGTATCTACGCTGATACTATTATAAGTTTCTCTATATATAAGAGTATATATACAAAGAGTCATTACAATTAAAGTCGTAACAGCAACAAAAAGTCGCATCTTCGACCCAGAACCATTCCTCATAATAATTCCCCCTGAGGTTTGTTATTATAACACCCTTAACAAACATTGTCAAAAATTACAAATAATAAATATACCTATCAACAATATTCTACTCTACAATACTAGTATATTCTTTATCTAACATTTGATGCTTATCAGCTATTTTTGTACCTTCAGCTTTTTCTAAACAATACCAACCTTTTCTAAACATTAACTCATAAACTTCTCTTTGTATGCCAGCAACCTTCAAGAAAACTTCCTTATGTAATTGATATAGTTTCTCACTACTAGCTTCAGTCATTGCTAAAACATAGTTCTTTTCCATTTCTTTTAAAGTAGATAATAATGAGTTAAGATAATCTTTGTCATTTAAAGAAATGCCTTCAGGAACTTCAACCTTTACATTACATATTTTATTATTCATAGCTAATTCCTCCTAAAATATCCAAAACAGTATTTAAATTATCATCAAATAATTCACAAGATCTTTCCATAATATCAATTATCTCTTTATCACTAACACTACTAATAGAATCATTTACACATTTTAAAGCCCCATAATTCCATTGAAACATATCACTTAAATAATCTAAGTCTTTTCCTGTTAAAATATTATTAGGAACTTCAGCATATTGTCCATTCATATATTTTTTCCTCCTCAATAGTATTTTGAACAAAAAAGAGAATTTTAAACAAAAAAAAAGATTCTCAAAACGAGAATCCAAAATACTACTTTTCTAATAACTTAGATATTTCTTTAATATTCTTTTTAAATATAATTGTATCAACTATACTTGATATAGAATTAATAGTTATTAAAATACCCAAAGATACAGTTAAAGCCATAGTACCAATACTAGGATTAATTATAATAATTATACCAGATATAATAGCTATTAAAGAACATATAAATATAGAAAGCCAAGTATCATATTCATACTTCTTTAGTAGCAAAGAAAGTCTTAAATCCAAAGTTGCTTTAGTTACCATTACTATACCAGCAACAATAGGAAATAAAGTTTTCATAATATCAGGATTAAGTAGCATAACTACACCAAGTAATAATTCTATAATACCAAGTGTTAAAAAACTTGAAAAGAACATACTAGTTTCTTTTTCAATTATAAAATAGATTCCATTAACTATTAATATAATTGCTAAAACATAAGTTATAGTTGTAAAAGAAACATCTGGAAATATAATAAATATCATTCCAATAACAAGCATTAACACAGATATTATAATAGATGAATACAAAAACTTATTTAATCTATTAAGCATAATTTACTCTCCCTTCTAATATAATTATATATTTTTTATATGACTAATGCAAATTCTAAAAAACTAATATCCGACAAATTACATTATCTGTTGGATATTATTATTATAACCAGAAAACTAATATTTATTATGGTTCCATTCTACTTGGACCTCTGTATATAAACATAGTTTCTTTTAATGAACCAGTACCTAAAAGTAACATTGTTATTCTATCAACACCAATAGCGAATCCACCATGTGGAGGACAACCATATTTAAAGAACTCAAGATAAAATTTAACATCATCTTTAAGACCTTTTTCTAAAGCTTGATTACACAGTATTTCATAATTATTTTCACGTAAAGCCAAAGTAGTAGTTTCGCATCCTTTCCAGATCAAATCTGCTCCTTGTGGAATACCATTAACTCTTTTATGGTAAAAAGCTCGTTTCTTAGAACTAAAATCTGTAATAAAGACAAATTCATGTCCATACTTTTCCATTATATATTTAGAAGCTAATTTTTCAGACTCTGAATTCATATCACCAACATCTTCATAATTCATTCTAAATCCATATTTTTCTTCCAAAACTTTATATAATTCTTCCAACTTAATTCTAGGAAATGGCTTAGTAGGAACAACAACATCTACTCCAAACAATTCTTTTATCTCATCACCATATTTTTCTTTAACTGCACTAAGTCCAGCTATGAATAAATTTTCTTCAAAATCCATTAACTCATCAAGAGACTCTAAATAACTAATCTCAATATCGAATGAAGTAAACTCTGTAGCATGCCTATAAGAATTAGAATTTTCTGCTCTAAATGCAGGAGCAATTTCAAATACTCTTTCAAATCCAGAACACA
>CAVKJF010000066.1:0-6380 GCA_963656615.1 bacterium
GAAAAAGTCTGAGCCAACATTTAATACAATGTTTTCTGATCAGCTAGCAGATTATAATGCTAGTAATGATGTTTATGAGAAACTAGGAGAAGATATATAAAAGAGGTTACAAACTTCTTTTTTTTTAGTATAATATTATTAGAATGAATGTAGAAAGGTTGTATTAATTCATTTTAGCGCCTGATCCTTTTGGGATGACGAGGTTAGTAGTTTATCGAAAATTCGGCGGGTTCTACTACGGATATAAGTTGTTCGTTAGATATATTTTAAAGAGTAAAATCAAAATTACAACAAAGGATATATCGTAACTATATTTTTTTAAGGAGTATTTTTACAATATGTGTGGAATTGTAGGTTATATAGGTTCAAAAGAGCCAAAAGATGTTTTATTAGAAGGACTTAAAAACTTAGAGTATAGAGGATATGATTCAGCTGGTATAGCTCTAAGAAATGAAAGTCAAGTACAAGTTATTCGTGGTTTAGGAAGAATATCTTGTTTAGAAGAAAAAATTAATAATATGGATGTTATTAAAGCTAATATGGGTATTGCTCATACTAGATGGGCTACTCATGGAGAGCCAAATGAGGTTAATGCACATCCTCATAAATCTGGTAAAGTTACATTAGTTCATAATGGTATTATCGAAAACTTTAGTGAACTTAAAGAAAGATTACTTAAAGAAGGAGTTAAGTTTAATAGTGATACTGATTCAGAAGTAATGACAGCTTTAATTAATTATTACTATGATGGTGATCCTGTTTTAGCAATAGAGAAAGCTATTAAAGACGTTAAAGGTTCTTATGCTTTAGCGATTATTTTTGAAGATCAAGATAAATTATTTGCAGTTAGAAAAGATTTACCATTGATTATTGGCTATGGTGATAAAGAATTCTTTATAGCTTCTGATATAAGTGCAATTATTAAGTATACTAATAAGTATTCTTTACTTGAGGAAAATGAAATAGCTGTTTTAGACTTTGATGGAATTAAAGTTACTAAAGATGGTAAGGAAATTAAGAAAGAAATTTTAGTTACAGATTTAACTGCAGAAGATAGAGAAAAAAATGGTTATGAACATTATATGTTAAAAGAAATAATGGAAGAGCCAATTGTACTTGAAAAGACTATTAAACCATTTTTAGATGATTTTGATAAAATTCCTGATTTAAGTAGTTATGAAGAAATTCATATAGTAGCCTGTGGCTCAGCTATGTATGCTGGAATGATAGGTAAGACTTTATTAGAAGAACATTCAAATATTAGAGTTACTTGCGAGGTTGCGAGTGAATATCGTTATAAGAAAGTTTTATATGATAGAAAGACAATTGTTATAGTTATTTCTCAATCTGGAGAGACTGCTGATACTATTGCCGCTATGAGAAAAGCAAAAGAACATGGAGCTTTGACTCTAGCAATAGTTAATGTAAAAGGTTCAACTATAGCTCGTGAATCAGATCAACAAATATTTATAGAAGCAGGTCCAGAGATAGCTGTTGCGACTACTAAAGCGTACATTTTACAAGTTGCAATTATGGCTTTATTAAGTGCTAGAGTTGCTGGTAAAAAAGATATAGTAAATGATTTGAAATTATTACCTAGACTTTTAAAAGAAGTAATTGATAAAAGAGAAATGTATTTAAAAATAGCTGAAAAGATATATGAACGTGAAGATATTTTCTTTATAGGTAGAAAAATAGATTACGCTATATCATTAGAAGGTAGTTTAAAATTAAAAGAGGTTTCTTATATACATAGTGAAGCTTATCAAGCAGGAGAATTAAAACATGGAACTATTTCTTTAATAGATAAAGGTACACCAGTTTTTGCGATTATTACAGATGAAGATATTAGAGATAAAACTATTTCTAATGTTTGTGAAGTTAAAGCAAGAGGTGCTGTTACAATAATTATTAGTAATAAAGAGGAGACTGATTGTGATTATTTAATTTGTGTACCTAAGATAGATGAGTTCTTACAACCGATGTTAGTTGTTGCTTGTTTACAGTTAATTGCATATGAAGTTGCTAGACTAAGAGGTTGTGATATCGATAAACCTAAGAATTTAGCTAAAAGTGTTACTGTCGAATAGATGTAAAAATAATTGTTTTTTAGTATCTCGGTCTGTTATAATTTATAATAGGAGATGATGTACATGAGGCTATTAGATGGTAAGGTAGTTAAAAAACAAGTTCTTAGTGAATTAAAAGAAAAGATAAATAAATTAGAGAGACCATTAGGTTTGGTTGTTATTCAAGTTGGTGAAGATCCAGCCAGTGTTGTTTATGTTAGACAAAAAGAAAAGATGGCTGTATCTTTAGGATTTAACTTTTTGCATATAAAGTTTGATAGTGATGTTAGTCAAGAGACTTTACTTGATAAAATTTATCAGTTAAATAATGATGATACAGTAGATGGAATATTAGTGCAGATGCCTGTTCCTAAACATTTAAATCCAAAGGTAATTCAAAATGCAATAGATCCTTTAAAAGATGTTGATGGATTAACTGATATTAATATGGGTAGATTAGTTCATAATGAAGAATCATTAGTCCCTTGTACACCTTTAGGTATTATGGATTTATTGAAATATTATAATATTGAAGTTAAAGGTAAGAGAGTTGTTGTTGTAGGAAGAAGTGACTTGGTAGGAAAACCTATCTTTAGTCTTATGACAAATGCTGATGCTACTGTTACATTGTGTCATTCTAAAACTGAAGATATTAGTAAGATTACTAAAAAAGCAGATATTTTAGTTGTAGCGATAGGTCAAGCTAATTTCATTGGTGCTGATGATATAAGGAAAGGTTGCGTCGTTATTGATGTTGGTATCAATAGAATGGAAGATGGTACTTTGAAGGGTGATGTAGACTTTGAATCTGTTAAAGATAAAGTTTCATATATTACTCCAGTACCTGGTGGAGTTGGTCAAATGACTGTTGCTGAACTTGGTAGAAATACATATAAAGCATATTTACTTAGAAACAAAAAATAAGAGTGTTTGTTGACACTCTTTTTTTTAGCAGCATTTTGAATTGTTGTGACCAGAAGAACAACAATTATTATTGCCATTACTCCAGAATAGTATGAAGAAAATAATTAATACAATAATTATTATCCAGAACCAAGAAGAAGTTCCATTAGTTTCATTGTAATTATACATTGGATATCCGTACATCATAAATATTCTCCTTTCAATATAGTATATTTAATATAATTAGTAATTGACATAATGGATACCTAAATTCTTTACGGTTTTTAAATTTAATTCTTATTTATTGTCAAGTTTAAAGTATTTTCTTGGTTAGTTTCTTTTAAAGTGTTTGATAATGTGCTATTATTAATAAGTAAAGAGAGAGGATTTTTATGTCAAAAAAGAAAAAACTTAAACAAAACTCGTTTTTAAATGGTGCCTTTATTGCAACTTTTGGTATTGTTATAAGTAAAATACTTGGTATGGTTTATGTTATTCCATTTTATGCAATCATTGGTGGTACTGGTGGAGCTTTATATGGATATGCATATACAATTTATAATTTGTTTCAATCATTATCTTGTGCTGGTATTCCTAACGCTATTAGTAAGATAATTAGTGAATATCAAACGCTTGGTTATGATGATGCAAAAGAAAAGGCCTTTATGATAGGAAGACGGTTAGCTATTATTATGGGCTTTACAATATTTATTATTTTATTTGTTTTTGCACCAGTGATATCTAAAGCAATTTTAGGAGATTTACAAGGCGGTAATACTTTAGAAGATGTTACAATGGTTGTTAGAGTTATCGCAACAGCTATATTGATAGTTCCAACACTTAGTATATATAGAGGATATTTTGAAGGGCATAAGTTTATAACTCCACCTTCATTAAGTCAGATTGTTGAACAAATAGTAAGAGTATTTATAATTGTACTTGGAAGTTTTCTTACAATTAAAGTATTTAACTTATCATTACAAACTGGTATAGGTGTTGCGGTCTTTGGAGCAACAGCTGGTGCATTTGTTGCGTACTTGTATTTACTTGATAAGATGAAGAAAAATAAGGAAGCTTTTGCAGTTACTAAAAATGTTGATAGTAAAGATATTCCTAATATTACAGGAAAAGAAATATTAAAAAAGATATTTTGGTATGCATTACCTTTTATTATGATCGATGTATTTAAGTCTTGTTACGACTTCATTGATATGGTTACTTTAGTAAAAACAATGGTTAATGATATTGGATATACGACAGTTCAAGCAGAAAATGTTATGAGTGTTATTTCTACTTGGGGTAATAAGATTAATATGATAATTGTTTCTATATCAACAGGTATGATTATTAGTTTAATTCCAAACTTAACATCAGCTTCTGTAAAAGGTGATAAAAAAGATATAAATTTAAAGATTAATCAGACATTAAAAGTACTTTTATTTATTTCAGTTCCAATGACTATTGGATTATCATTATTATCAGTTCCAGTATGGAATGTATTTTATGGAAGTAAATCTGCATATGGTGCTGATATTTTGAAATACTTTGTATTTGTTGCTTTAATTATTTCTAGTTATACTGCTTTAGTATCTATTGTTCAGGTATTAAAATATTATAAAGAAGTATTAATATCTTTAGTAGTTGGTGTTTGCTTAAAACTAGGATTAAATGTTTTCTTAATTAATTTATTTGCTAAGTTAGGATTCGTTCCTGTTTATGGCTCTATTACAGCGACAATTATAGGTTATGGTGTTGGTATTATCTTATGTTTATTCTTCTTGAAGAAGAAGTGTGATGTTAAGTATTCTGATACTTTAAAGATATTATGGAAAATTGCATTAGCTAATTTAGCTATGATAGTTGTAATTTTATTATTTAAATTTATTATTCCAATGAATGTTACAAGAAGACTTCTTAATATCCCAGTTATTATTGTGTATACATTACTTGGTGCTGGTACTTATTTCTTGATTTCTAAAAAGTTAAATTTATTTGATGAAGTCTTTGGTAAAGAATTTATGAATAAAATTATGAGTAAAATAAAAAGGTAAGAGTTTTTCTTACCTTTCTTTGTTTACAGTATTTTTTAGTTCTTTTTTATTTTTCTTCTTTATTATATTTCTGTATATTGGTACTAATTTTGTAAATAAAAAATAATATACTGGTTTAATAACATAGTCGAATTCACCCATGAATTCTATGTAGTCACCGCCAAACTTTTTTTTGAATTCGTGAAGCCCTAGACGAGGATTGTCTTTTGATAAATCACCAATGGTACCAAATTGATCATATATTTTAAGACCACGTTCTTTACAGAATTTTAAATGTTCATAGTAAGTATTATAGTTTACATATGTTTCAGTTAAGATGTTATGGTTTCCGGCATATAATACCCAGGCTTTGTCACCATATTCTAAAATCATATGTGCTGATAGGGTAATAACATTACCATATTCTTGTTTGTACTTTTCATACTTTTCTATTTCTTCGGTAGTTTTATCTCTTTGTCTTTCTAGTTCTTTTAATTTATTTTTATTACTTTTTGAAAGATTTTCTTTTGGAAGTTCATTTATTTTTTCAGTAACTTCTTTTAATTCATCATTTAATACTTTTAATGTTTTTTCTAAATTTACTTTTCCTAAAAATAGAGTAGCTTTATCGTTTTCATTAAATAGTTTATATAATGTTTTATAGTAATCTATTTTATATGAAACAAAATCTTTCCTTGATTCAGTTAACATCATTAAATGATAGAAAGTAGGTAAGTCTTTTTCTGTTCCTATTTCTACTTCAGTTTGTAACTTTAAAGACTTTTGAATTCTTTGTTTAGTAGTTTTGGAAAAATGACTTTCTATTGTTTCTAAATCTTGATTTAGGTCAACTCTAAATGTATATCTTGGTTGCATAGTTTCAAAGTTTTTAGTGAAACCTAAATGTTTATAACCTAGACGTTTTAATTCTTTAAATATTTTTTGATCTTTAGCTTCTTCTAAAGTTACTTCACCAAGATAATTTTCTTTTTTCCAAATTATATCTGGATCTAATTTTAAGTAAATAGCTTTTTGCTCTTTAGCAAATTTTACTAATTCTTCAGTAAATTTATCTAAAAGTTTAAAATCATTAAAATCAAGTACATATCCTCTTGGAGAATATAAGTAACATAGCCCTAGAGGGAGACTTTTTTTTAGTAAAAGAGTAGCTGCTAGAATTTTGTTATTTTCAACTAAACCTAAACAGTATGGTGTTAGGCCTCTTTTTTCTTTACAAAGTTCTGCCCAAGAAGCTGATTGTAAAAAATGACTTTTATATTTGTTATTTCTAACGAATGAATCGTATTTATCTTTTTCTAGTTTTACTAGTTTCAAACTTATCACATCCTTGACTACTAAAAGTATAGTTTATTAAATC
>CAVKJF010000067.1:0-6334 GCA_963656615.1 bacterium
ATGTCATCCATTCTATACAGGAAAACAAAGTAGAGCATCTCGTGCTGGTAGAGTAGATAAATTTAATAGAAAATATGGTTTAAATCAAAACGAAACTGCTGAATAAGCGGTTTTTTCTTTTCAAATTTATGTTATAATTACAAAGAGGAGATAGAAAATATGAAGATAGGATTTGCTAGTGACCATAGAGGTTACAAATTAAAAAAAGAATTAATAGATGAATTAAAAAAAGAAAACTATGAAATAATAGATTATGGAACTGATAGTGAAGAATCAACTGATTATCCAGATTATGCTTTTAAATTAGGAGAAAATGTTGTTAATAAAAATGTTGATTTTGGAGTAGCAATCTGCGGTTCAGGTATCGGAATAAGTATTGCTTGTAACAAAGTAAAAGGTATTCGTTGTGCAAAAGTTTCAACTAAAGAAGAAGCCGAAGTAACTAGAATTGATAATGATTCAAACATAGTAGCATTTGGCGAAAAAACATCATTTGCTGAAGCTCTTGCTATAGTTAAAACATTTATTAATACAGAAAGTTCAGATTTAGAAAAACATAAAAGAAGAATTAATAAAATAAAAGAATATGAGGAAACACACTAATGTCAGGTAAATTTTTTCTATATGTAGCTGTAACCATTCTAGTAATCTGGTCATTAGATTCCGTAAATATAAATCAAATTTTCAAAAAAAATAAAATAATTCAAGCAAGAGTGTTTTACTTTTTACTAGGCATTTCAATGATTTATTTAGTAACTAATTTTATAATGGATTTATTTACTTCTGGAAAAATTTTTTAAAAGAAGTATAAATCTTTTTTTTTGGTTAAAACTTATAATGAGGTGAAAAAATGGTAAAAAGAAAATTAAAATCCTTTGTAATACCGAGTATTGCTGTTTTTCTAATAATAGTAGGTGCATTCATTAGTATTGTAAACATGAAAGATTCAGGAAAAGATGAAGAACTAAGTAATGTTGATTTTGTAACTAACACAATTCTAAATGATGATGTAGCTGTTATTAATACTAGTACTAAAGTAATTAATCCATATACTGATCAAACAGTAACAATAGGGAAATCATTTTATGATTTCAAAGGAACTGCAGAACAACAAGAAAAATCTATTATCTATCATGACAATACATACTTACAAAATACAGGTATAGATTTTATAAGTCAAAACGTATTTGAAGTAGTATCAGTACTACCAGGAACAGTAGCAGATGTTAGTGATAATGAAAGTTTAGGTAAAACAGTTCAAATAAAACATGACAATGGATACGTATCAGTATATCAAAGTTTATCAGAAGTTTCGGTTAAAAAAGGAGATAGTATTAATCAAGGACAAGTAATAGGTAAGTCTGGTACTAATGAACTAGATAAAGAAATAGGAAACCATTTACATTTTGAGTTTTATGCCAATGGTCAAATCGTAGATCCTACCCTTTATTTAGATAAAGAGTTATCAAAAAACGAAGAGTAATACTATATTACTCTTTTTTTAATAAAAAAAGACGAAGAATAATATATTATAAGTAAAAGAGATGTGATAAAATTATAAAGAAAGGAATGTGACATGATGTTAGCAAAAGATATAGGTATAGATTTAGGAACGGCAAACGTTTTAATATATATAAAAGGACAAGGCATTGTTTTAAATGAACCAAGTATTGTTGCTGTTGAGACTGAGACAAAAAAAGTAATAGCGGTAGGAGAGTCAGCAAGAGAAATGTTAGGAAGAACACCAGGTAAAATAAAAGCCATCAAACCAATGAAAGATGGTGTAATTGCTGATTTTGAAATTACTGAAATAATGCTAAATGAATTCATTAAGAAAATAAAGGCTAGAAATTTATTTTCAAGACCTAGAATATTAATTTGTTGTCCTACCAATATTACACAAGTTGAAAAAAATGCTATTAAAGAAGCAGCTGAGCGAACTGGTGCAAGAAGAGTTTATATAGAAGAAGAACCAAAAGTTGCGGCTATCGGTGCTGGCATGGATATATCAAAGCCAGAAGCAAATATGGTAGTAGACATTGGTGGTGGAACAACAGATATAGCGATTCTATCACTTAATGGTATAGTTGTATCATCATCAATAAAATTAGCTGGAAATGTATTTGACCAAGATATAATAAGATATATAAGAGATAAATATAAACTTCTTATTGGCGAAAAAACAGCTGAAGATATAAAAATAAACTTTGCTACTGTCTATAAACCAAGTCGTAAGCAAAAGAAAGAAGTAAAAGGAAGAAGTTTAATAACAGGTCTACCATCAACAATAGAAATTACTCAAGATGAAACAACAGAAGCTCTAAAAGAAAGTACAACAAAAATCATCAAAGAAACAATAGCTGTATTAGAACAAGCTGACCCAGAGTTATCCGCAGATATTGTGGAAAAAGGTATTGTTCTAACTGGAGGAGGAGCTCTTTTAAAAGGTTTAATCAACTTGTTTGAACAAGAATTAAAAGTACCAATACTTATCGCCAATTCACCATTGACTTGTGTTGTTGAAGGAACAGGTGTACTTTTAGATGATATAAAAAGTTTAGAAAATGACCAAAATTAGACTAGGTCATTTTTATTTTTAATTACAAAATAGCCCATAGTTATTAGTTTATTCTTGCGTATATACTGAAATTTGATATAATTAAAGATGAAAGAAGTGAAAAAACATGAGAACACAAATTCTTGAATCAAGTAAAATTGTTCTGGTAACATTTCTTTTTTCTGCATTAATAATGATTTTAATGAAAAAAGTTGCCGTTCATATTGGTGCTATGGACATACCAAGAACTGAAGAAGGAAATAGACATATTCATAAAGTCGCTACTCCAAAACTTGGTGGAGTTGGAATATTTCTATCATTCCTGTTTGGATATATGCTATTTGGCGAGCAAAGTATAAGAATGAATTCAATTCTGATAGGTAGTTTTATAGTGATTTTAACTGGAATAGTTGATGATATAAAACCAATACGACCATATCAAAAATTACTTGGTCATATAGCGGCCGCGTCAGTAATCACATTTTATGGTGGTATACGTCTTGATAATATTACTGCATTTGGCTTTTATATTGACTTTGGCATAATGTCTTATCCATTAACAATTTTATTTTTAATAGCGTGTACAAATATAATTAATTTAATAGATGGTCTGGATGGCCTGTCTGGTGGTATTTGCAGTATATTTTATTTAACAATTGGTATAATTGGCTTCTATCAAGGTAGATATGGAAGCTTAGTAATGATATTAACATTTATCATGTTAGGGTCTACTTTAGGATTTTTATTGCATAACTTTCATCCGGCAAAAATATTTGCAGGTGACTGCGCAACATTCATGGGTTTCATTATTGGAGTAATAACTTTACTAGAGTTTAAAGGCCCGGCACTTATATCGTTTTTTGTACCAGTTACAATATTAGGTATACCAATACTAGATACTCTATTTGCTATAATAAGAAGATTATTGCGAGGACAACCGCCATTTCAAGCGGATAAAGAACATTTACATCATCAATTATTAGGAATGAACTTTTCACAACAAACAACAGTATTAATAATTTATGGAATAAATATTTTATTTGCCGCAGCTTCAATACTATATACATTAAAAGATCCATTTGTTGGAAAGATTATATATATAATAATATTGATTATAGTTTTATGGTTTGTGTTCCACACAACAATAATATCCGACAAAAGTCCACAAATAACACAAAAAATCGAATCAAAATTAGGATTAACAAAAAAGAAAGCAAAAAATAATAAGCTAAAGAGTACTAAGTAAAAGTACTCTTTTTAAATTAACTAAAACAATTGGAAAAATATGGAAAAAGGAAGACAATATGATTAATTTTATAATATGCGAAGATGAAGACGTTTTAGCATCCAAATATATAAATGTAATAGATAAATTTATGATGAACAATGATGCTGAATATAAGATTCATAGATATACAGGATATACAAAAGCTTGGGAAGATTATGTCAAAAACGAAAAAGAATTTAAAATATATATCTTAGATATCAAAACAAAAGAAGGTTCCGGAATAGATGCAGCCAGAAAAATCAGAGAAGAATTTGATGACTGGGTTTCAATGATAATAATTGTAACAGCATATTCTGAATATAAATATGAAGCTATGAGTAAACGTTTGATGTTAGTAGATTTTATTAATAAGCTGTATGACTTTGAACAAAAATTACAGGAAGCCTTGTTAATATGTATGAAACATTATAATAGAAAATTTAAAAGTATAAAATACAACTATCGTAATGTTTCATACAATATTGAATTACGATATATACTGTATATCGAAAAAGAGCCTGGAACAAAAAGAAGTAGAATTAAAACAGTACACGGTGAGTTCTATATTCAAGGACCATTAGATGACATAATGAAACAACTAGATAAAAGATTTAGAAAATGTGGTAGAAGTCTAATTATAAATATAGAACAAGTTGAACGTTATAATACAAAATCAAATACGGTAATATTCAATAATAATGAAAGATTAACATCAGTACCAAGAGAAAAGAGGAAGGAGTTAGAAAGATATGTTAGAGGTTTGGACTAAATTTACATGTGCATTGATAATGACAATGTACGGAATATATGTTATTAAAAAAGTTACTAATAAAGAAATTAAAATATTCAGTATGAAAACAATACTTGGTATATTGTTGTTATGTATATCAACAGTAGTCATTTCTAAAAATGAATACGCAGGAATAGGAACTATAGCTATTTTTGCATTACAAATCATTGTATATAAAGAAATATTTGAAATAAATGTTGAGGAATCACTTATAGTTTGTGGAATACTGATGGTACTAACTTTTGTGGGTGATGTTATTGGTGGTTTAATTTTAAGGAACTTTTATAGTGTTAGCGAGTTCAGAAAAATAACATCTGTTAGAATAATTGCAAATGTTTTGGTAGCGCTATTTGGAATAATTGCTACTAACGTAAAATTTGTACTTGTTCAATTGCAAAGTTTTTATAAAAACATTTCAAAAAACAAATCTATATCAAATACTTTATTTATAATATTGCTAATCATAGGATTAACTTCATTATCGCAAAATACAACAAAAACATCAGGTATGAATACAAATTATTTGATTAATATAGCAATAATGATAATATTTTTTGTTTTAGCATATTTATTTATACGTAGTAAAAATAGTTATGATAAATTAAATTCCGAATATGAAAGTATGTTTAGTTATGTTCAAAACTTTGAAGATTGGATAGAAAAAGAACAATTAAACCGTCATGAATATAAGAATCAATTAGCTGTTCTACGCTGCTTAACTAGTGAAAAGAAAGTAAAAGATAAAATAGATGAAATTTTAGAAGATAGTATCAATGTTGAAGGAGAAGTGGTTCATCAACTTAAGACATTGCCTAAAAATGGTATTAAAGGTCTTATGTACTATAAATCAGCTATTGCTCAAAAGAATAAAATTGATCTAACAGTAAATATTAGTTTAGAGCTACATTCAATATTATCTAAATTGTCAGAAAAAGAAGCTAAAGTATTATGTCATTTGATAGGAATCTATTTTGACAACGCTATTGAAGCCGCTAAAGAAACTAGAAAGAAAAAGGTCCTAATAGAAATATATGAAATTAAAGATCACGTTACTTTTGTATTCTCTAATACCTTTAAAAAGGCAAAAAACTTTGATGATAGAAATAAGAAAGGTGTTTCAACAAAAGGAGAAGGTCATGGTAATGGATTATATTACGCCTCAAAACTAATTGATCAAAACCCTTGGCTAAGTCAAAAACAAGAAGTTATAGATAAATACTATATTCAACAAATTATTGTGACACGAAAAAACGACCATAAATAAATAATAAGTCGTTTTTCTTTTTTTAATCACAAAGACTTTTCATAGCTCTTGGCTCATCTACAACAATCCAAATGCATCCTAAACTAGCAGCACCAGTAGCCATCATTGCGATAGCAGTTAATAGATACGCGATTTTTTTCAAAATAGTTTCCTCCTTAATTAAAATATATATGCTGAAAATATTAAATATTTAAAGCCTGAACGTAGGTCTTATAATTATTATATGGTTGACCGAATGCCATATAAAGTAATGGATTTATAACAATAGCTTCCACTATCAAAGCTGATAAAATTAATGGAGCTATAAAAGTATTGGAAAGTATAAATAACAATACTGAATAGATAATACCGATAAAAACGGTGGACCATTTTCTAATCTTTCTTTTTTTCATATTTGGTAATGGTCTTTTTATTGTATCTGCCGGTGCAAAAAAGAAATAACTAACAACACATATG
>CAVKJF010000068.1:0-6073 GCA_963656615.1 bacterium
TCAATAATATTCCATTTTTGTACCGCTTCTTTTGTAGTCATAAATTTCATAATTTCCACCTCTGTTTATATTATACCGTTATCGGTAGTATTTGTCAATACATTCTATACCATTATCGGTATGTTATTATAATATTCTACTTTTAAAATATTATGTAATTTATTTTAAAAATTCAAGAAGCCCAATATTTATTAAATCACTATTTTTTATAAATCAACAGTAATCAAAAAAGTATATATAGATAAGTTAAAACTATATATACCTTTTAATATACTATGACTCTTTACCAAGACATTTAATATAACAAATATTATCAAAATCAATTTTTGAAATAATATCATTCATCTCTTCAATATTCATTTTTCTTATTCTATCTATCTTATCTGGAATAATATCTCCATATCTAATTAAGTCATCACCAACGTTACTCGCAACACTATCAACATAATCAAAAAGTTTAACTTCGTTAGCAATCCATACTTTTTTCATTCTATTAACTGCTGCCGCATCAATTTTGATATTAGCAATTCCTTTTTTAAATTCTGCAATAAATTTATCAGGTTCATTACTAGAAGCAATTACTAAATAATTTTTAAATCCTGAAATACTTTCCCAATCAGAAGATATATTATTAATTAATTTCTTATTTCTAAGTCTTTCTCTAAATAATGATGAAGCACCAAATGTTAATGTCGTAAACATTTGTAAATATAAATCTAAGGTTATATCCTCATAATCACCAAGTTTACCAGTAGGAACCTTTAATCCTATTGCAACTTTAGGCACTTTAATATTAGTATAGAAAACCTCTTCTTTTGTATTAACATTTTCATCTTCTAAAATCTCTTCTACTACTGGTTTGCCTTTATTATCTATTTTATCCATATAATTATGAATAACTTCACTAGCCTTATCTTTATCAAAGTTACCAACTAACAATAAAAACATATTATTAGGACTATAAAAATTATTATAACAAGTATATAAGTCTTCCTTTGTAATTTTCATAATTGAAGAAACAGTACCACCAATATCCACTCTTCTAGGATGATTAACATAAAGAGCTTCTCTTAACTTTGTCTCAACCTGCCAATCCGGCATATCAGCATACATATTTAATTCTTCAGCAATAATACCCTTTTCTTTTTCAACATTTTCATCTGTATAATAAGGAGAATTAACATAGTCCATTAAAAACTCTAAGTTATCATAAAAATTCTTTGTACCATAACATATATACTGTGTTCTATCAAAAGAAGTAAATGCATTTGCACCAGTACCAGACTTAGAAAAATAAGTAAATGGATCTACTCCGTCCTCTTGTTCAAACATCTTATGTTCCAAGAAATGAGCTATTCCATCTGGAACTCTAACACTTTTTTTCTCGCCATATGGAATAAACTCAGTAGTCTCAGAACCAAATCTAGTTGCATAAGCCATAAAATAATTTTTCTTATTAGCATAAGGTATCAAATAAACTTCTAATCCATTATCTAAAACTTCCTTGTAACAACTAACATCTAATCCTTTTAACTCAATCTCTGTCATCTTTAACACCCTCTAAATAAAATATTGTATCAATTGTTACTTTTTTCGCAACTTTAACAATTTCACTTTTAGTAACCTTATTTATTTTTTCTTTCTTAGTTTCAATATCATCAGTACCAAGTAATTCCATCATCAAGTAATTATCAATTATTTTGCCCTGACTATCTTCGATTTCTTCAAATGCCGTATTAAGATATTCTTTAGCCATATCAATATCACTTTGCTTAAATTTACCAAGACACATATCTCTTAAATCTTTTTCAATTAAACTAACTGTTTTCTTATAATTTACCCTATCAATTCCCGCTCTTATAATTAAAACATTATCTAACTTATTAGGAAAAGAATGTATCGTATAACAAAGAGAATTCTCTTCTCTTACTTCTTTAAATAACTTAGAGTCAGAACAGCCGCCAAAGATAACATTAAATAAAGTTAATGGATAATTTCTCTCATACTCACTAAGACCGTATAATCTACATGCAATAGCTAATTTTGACTGTGTATTATCAATAGTCTCTTTTCCAATTAATTTCTTACTACGTGCCTTTTTCTCCTCTACAATAAATGGAACAGTACGTTTCTTCAAAACATTAAATTTAAAATATTTTTTTATTAAATCAATAACACTTTTTTCATCTATATTACCAATAACAAATATATCTACTAAATCGTTATTAATCATATCCAAATAATATTGATATAGATTACTTCCATCAATTTTATCAAGATCTTCAATATAACCAGTCATCCTATATGAAATAGGTTCACCCTTTCCAAATACCTCTGCCATTCTAATTAAACTATAATTACTAGCATCTTCTTTAATAGAGTTTAAAGCACTTTTAGCAGCACTTTTAACTATTTCAAGTTTTTCTTTATTAAAAGCATCATTCTTAACATCTGGATCAAAAATAATTTCACTTAAAAAGTCAATTGCAGAAGCAAAATTACCTTCTTCAGTATATTTATCATTTAATACTGATAAATAAAAATCTGTATTAATATAATTTCCAAGACGTGAATTAGTAGTATGTATATCAGCAGCATATAAATCTTGAGCCTTAATAGTCAAATCTCTTTTACTTTTATATTTTTTACTAGACTGAATAAACATATCACATAAAATGTTACGCATTGTAATTTCTTCTTTTTTAATAACTCTATGGAATGAAACTCTTACTTTAATAGTTTTAAATTTATCGGTGTTAATTAAATGTAATTTATAAGAACCAAAATCTTTCTTAGTGTATTTCATATTTCACGTCTCCTCTATCAATTAGTATATTCACTATTTTAATTTTTATTAGAAACAGTTTCTAAAGCTAATGTAATCATATCATTTAATGATTTTTCTCTCATTTCACTAGTCAAACTTCTCTTATCAAATTTAGAATCAACTACTGTCATTAATGAAGTAGCCCTTTTATTTAATTTCTTAGCTAAATAGAAAAGACAGAAAGCTTCCATTTCACTTGCTAAAAAATCTTCATCTGGAAAATTACTCATAAACTTATCACCATCAACATATGGATCAAAAACATCACTAGTAATAATTTTACCAGGTTTTAAATTTAAACCTAATCTACTAGCAGTATCTATAATTTCATGATTTAACTCTTTATTAGATTCATATTCTTTTTCTGTATCTCCATCAAAAAGTAATGGAAATGTACTAATAGAATAAGAACTTGTTGCTAAAACAACATCAAGTAATTTTACATCTTTATGAATAGTACCAGATGTACCAATTCTAATGATAGTATCTACATTATAAAACTTAAATAATTCATATGCATAAATTCCCATACTTGGAATTCCCATTCCAGATGGAAATACTGTAACTTTATTTCCTTTATACTCACCAGTATAAGCATACATATTTCTAACTGTATTAACTGCTTTTACATTATCTAAAAAGTTATCAGCTATATATTTAGCTCTTAATGGATCCCCTGGCATTAATACTACTTTCGCAATATCTTCTAATTTACTTTCTATATGTGCTGTCATAATTATTCACTCTCCTATACCAATTATAACATATAAAAAGAAGAAGTATCAATTATTCAGATACTTCTCCCATTGAATTTTCGTCAAATTGTACTAATACTTCTCTTGGTTTAGAATTACCAGTAGCTGGACCAATGACTCCGCGTTCTTCTAACGTATCTATCATCCTAGCAGCTTTATTATATCCAATTTTAAATTTTCTTTGTAAAAGAGAAGCACTAGCTTTTTGCGTTCTTACAACAAACTCTAATACTTGTTGATACAACTCTTCTTCACTATCAGCATCCCCTGCTACTTCATCAATAACAGTATTATCAACTGCATTATGATCAACTGCTTCAAGATTTAATAACGATTCATCATATTGTGCTTTTTGTTGTTCAACAGTAAAGTCTATTAATTTCTTTATTTCATCATCAGTAATAAATGAACCTTGAATACGCGTTGGTGAATTAACTCCTATTGGCAAGAATAACATATCACCTTTACCTAGTAGTTTTTCTGCACCAGTTTGATCAAGTATTGTTCTAGAATCTATTCCAGATCCAACTGCAAACGATATACGAGATGGAATATTAGCTTTAATTAAACCAGTAATAACTTCTGTAGATGGACGTTGAGTCGCAACTATTAAATGTATACCAGCAGCACGTGCTTTTTGTGTAATACGTAAAATTGAATCTTCAACCTCTTTAGCAGCTACCATCATCAAGTCAGATAACTCATCGATAATAACAACTATGTATGGCATTTTAGTCTTAGAATAATCATCATGTGCATTTTCTTTATTCCATTTTTCAATATAATCATTATAAGATTCAATATTCTTAGTACCGGTTTCACTAAATGTTTCATAACGTCTTTCCATTTCAGCTACCATTTTAGATAAAGCAACAGCAGCCTTTTTAGGATCCGTAACAACCGGACACATCAAATGTGGAATACCATTATAAACAGATAATTCAACAACCTTTGGATCAACCATAACAAGTTTAACTTCATCTGGTCTAGCTCTCATTAAAATAGAACAAATAATACCATTTACACACACACTCTTACCAGAACCAGTAGTACCAGCAATAAGTAAATGTGGCATCTTGTTAACTTCACATACTTCAACATCACCCATGATACTCTTACCTAAAGGTACCATAAGTTTCTTATTCATAGAGTCTTGCATCTTTTTACTACTCATAATTTCATAGAAACTAACAGGAGTAGCTTCGTCATTAGCAAACTCTATACCAACAGTATTCTTACCAGGTATAGGAGCTTCAATTCTGACATCCTTTTTAGCTAAAGCCAAAGCAATTTCTCTATTAATAGATGTAATCTTATTAACTCTAGTACCAGATGCTATTTCAAGTTCATATTGCGCAACACTAGGACCTATATGTACCTCTACTACTTTGCCAATGATTTTAAAGTCTTTTAGTACTTGTTCCAAAATAACAATATTTTTCTCTATTGCGGCATTATCCATACCTTTCTTTTTACCTTTAGGTTGATTTAGTAAATTTAAAGGCGGCAACTTATATCTTAAATTAACAGGATTTTCCTTAACTACAGGAGCTGGAGTAGCTTCCACCTTCTCTGTTTTTTCTGGAACCTTAGTCAATTCATTAATACTAGTAATCTTAATATGATTATCATTTTTAGGCTCATCTTCTACACCATTATTAATAATAACTGGTTTCTTATCTTTAGATTCTTTCTTATGAATTTTAATCGTCTTACTCTTTTCAATTGAATTATTAATAAGATCCAAAATAGAAAAACCAGTAAACAAACAGAATCCAATTATCATCAATACCCATGAAACAATTAACATTCCATTATAAGAAAATAATTTAACAAAAATTCCTGATAAAACACCACCAATTAGTCCACCGCCAACAGCTAGCCAGTTCTCTAAATGTCCTGTACTCATAATACTATTAAAAGACATAACTAATTGATTAACTGTTTCTTTAAAAATCAAAGCAACATTACCATCATTTTCTAATACAAATTCTTTATGCATCATAATAAGAAAACCTAAAACAAAAACATAAAGACCAACTAACTTAGTTGAAAAGAAATCCGGCTTCTCTCTTTTTAATAATAAATAACATCCTATAATAAAAAGTACTAGTAAAAAAGCCATATATAAAGATCCAACTAAAAACAAGCCAAAAGACGCAAAAATTCTTCCAACTGGACCATATTTACCTATACCTAAAATAGCAATTAAAACAAGTATAATGCCATATAACTCAGCACTATAACTAAATCCTTTTTTAGTAACTTTTTTCTTTTTCTTTTTTGCCATACTGATTCTCCTATCATTACAAACTAATTATACTAAAAAAGTTTAATATTTTAAATAGTAAAACACAAAACTTTACATCAAAAAAAGAGCCTTAAGCTCTTGATACATATTTTCCATCAGCAGTTGAAACAATAATAACTTCGCCTTCTTCAATAAATAAAGGAACACGAACCATTAATCCAGTTTCACACTCAGCATCTT
>CAVKJF010000069.1:0-1530 GCA_963656615.1 bacterium
TGCAAGTATAGATATCATGCTCGCTAATGACTTCCATATTTTTTTAGCCTCTTTATTTATTGAAATTTTATATACATAGTATGTAAATAAGCCTGTCCAACTAATTAAATAAATTAAATATGTTTTATAAATTGCATTGGCTATAATGGGATATTGATTATATATTAGAGATCCAACCGTACACAACAATTCTAATATAAGACCTATAAAATTTGATATTATTAATAGCTTATATATTTTTGTTTCATAATTATTGGCATGTTCCTTTTTAATAAAAAGAACGTTTATTAAAATAGAAAATGGAATAGCACAAATCGGAAAAATAATACCTGTTCCCATAAAAACTTCAACTCCTAATTATTCTTTTATTCTTTTATTTTATCTTTACTTTGTTTCCGGTTGTTAATTTTAATTCAGCATCTTTTTCTAGACTTGAATAGTCTATTTTTTCTGATCCTGGTATTCTTGGTAAACCATCAACAAATTCAACATATGAAGGTATTTCATATGCCTTTAGTTGAGTTTTTCTTCCATTTGATACAGTTGTTGGAATATAAAATAAATCTTTTATATGTCCTAGCGTGTCTTCATCTGGAAAGTATCCATCATTTAAAACAATATAGGCCTTGTTTACATATAATTCTTCTTGATCTGGCACTTTTACAACAGCACAGTCTCTAACACAATCAAATGATGATATTATACTTTGAACATTATCACAATAAACTTTGTTTAATGATGACATTATATAAAATCTTGAATTTCTTCCGGTTGGTGTAAAGTATCCATCTTCATCTATGTATCCTAATGTACCTGTATTATAATACTCTTTTCCATCAATGGTCATTTTGGACTGATTTGTTAATTCTTCATTTTTATAATATCCTTTAAATACATGTTTTCCAGAAATTAATAATAAACCTTCCTCACCATATTTTTTCTCTTCATGAGTATCTTGATCAATTATCATAGGATTACTTCCAACTAATATTTTTCCGGCTGTTTCTCCTTTTAATGGAACTCCAACTGGAGTTGATCCAATACTAACTGTTTCAGCATTACCAAAACCATTTCCTAATTCGACATGGGCACCATGTTTTTCAAAGAATTCTACTCCTCTTTTATAATGTTGTGGTGTTAAAAAATCTCCTCCAGAAATAAAATGAGTTACAGATGATAAATCTAAGTCTTCTTCAATATTTCTAATGGTTAAATCTAACAAAGCAGGGCTTCCAAAAACTATACTAGGATTTTTCTTATAGTAATAATTTATTGTATCTTTGCTAATGTCAGGAGCTAATATTGCCTCTTTTCCCCATAAAAGAGTTGTTAATGCTGAAGTTACAAGGCCATATGGGTATGAGAAAGGAACACATGTCAAAGTTTTTGGTCCTGTTATATTTTCAGTATGGCTTGTGTTTTTTGCATATATTTCTGCCGCTAAAATATTTTCATTTGTTAATAAAACTGATTTTGGTTTACCTGTTGAACCAGATGTAAATAATATTAGTGCATCTTCTTTTCCTGAAT
>CAVKJF010000069.1:1540-5931 GCA_963656615.1 bacterium
TTTTTCTAAATTTAGAAATATCGCCTAAACTATTGTAATCGATAAAATCTGAATTTTTTGTAATTCTATAATCTGAATTTAAATCTAAGTTGTTTACGTTTCTTTTGCTTAGTGTAATGATGTATTTTACTTTTGTTTTATTCTTTATTTGCTGATTTGTCTCTTCTGATGCATCATAATTAATAAATATTGGTGATTCAAACTCATTTAGATAGAAACTAACGTCTTCTGTTGATGCTTTAGAATCTAAAAATGTTGTTACAGCGCCAATTCTATTGCACGCTAAAAATGTTGATAATGCTTGATAAAAATTAGGCATACAAACTGATACTACATCGCTTTTTTTTACACCCAATTCCTTTAGTGCTAACGACACAGTAGTTGCATCATCCAATAGTTGTCCATAACTGGCATCTAAATCCAAACAATTAACTGCATTTTTTTCTAAATAAAAACTGCTTAATAATTTTATTGTTGTATAGATACTTGTATTTGGTATAATTGGATGTTTTTCAAAAAAAGTTGAATTTTTGCTTTGGGGATTATCTTGTGATGGATACCCGGTTAATACTTTTTGCATTTTATTACGCCTTCTTTCATAAATTTTGTCTGTATTTTAGCATAATTTATGTACATTATCAAGAAAAAGTATTCCTAAAAAGAAATACTAATCATCTCTACCACCAACAGCTATTAATAACCTTAATATTTCTAGAATAGTAGCAGTTACTGAGGCTACATAAGTTAAGGCTGCTGCTGTTAACATTTTTTTACTAGTAGATATTTCTATTTTTTCAAGAATTTTTTCTTTTTCCAATTGTTTTAAAGCTCTTTTTGAAGCATCAAATTCTACTGGTAAAGTTATTAATTGAAATACTAAAATAACAATTTCAGCTATGATACCTATCCAAATGATTTTTAAGGATGAAGCAATTACTCCTATTAAAATAGCAAAATAACCAGCGTATGATGCAAAATTTACTAATGGTACTATTGAGTTTCTTAATTTTAAAAAGAAATATCCTTCTTTGTCTTGAATAGCATGACCACACTCATGAGCGGCTACACTGGCTGAGGCAATTGAGGTATTTTTATAAATATCACTTGATAAGCGAACAGTTTTTGTTCTTGGATCATAATGGTCCCCTAAAACACCTCTAACTTCTTCTACTTTTACATTCGATAGTCCATTTTTATCAAGAATCTTACGTGCTGTTTGAGCTCCGATTATACCGGCTCTATTTTTAATTCTCTTTGTTTTACTATAACTACTGTTTATATATATTTGTGCTGCTGATGTTACTAGTAGTGATAATATTAATAAAATGCCTTGCATATATTCACTCTCCTTTTTAATTGATTAGCTACATTAATCAATTATTGATATAATATCATATTTTGCTGTTTTTTTAAAGAGTTACAAATTGTTTTTAACTAAATGTTCGGCTACTTTTAAGCCATCCATAGCTGACGTTGTTATGCCTCCAGCGTAGCCTGCTCCTTCTCCTGCTGGATAAAGTCCTTTAATATTACTCATACCAAACTCATCCCTTACAATTCTAACAGGCGAAGAAGTTCTACTTTCAATTCCTAAAAGTATGGCGTCTTTTCTGTCGTAACCTTTTATTTTAGTAGCGAAGTTTGGTATTGCTTCTTTTATTGAATTTGATATATATGCTGGTAGAATGTCATTTAAATTACTTAAGGCATAGTCACCTTTAGTTATTACTTCGACATCACCTATTGATGATGATTTTTTGTTATCAATAAAATCACCTAATAATTGTACAGGTATTTTACCAGAGGCTATTTCATAAGCTTTTTTCTCTAGGTTTCTTTGGAATTCAATACCAGCTAATGTATCAGATCCAAAGTCATCTTTCGTTATAGTTACAACTAAGGCACTATTAGCATTTTTACTATCACGGGCATGATTACTCATACCATTAATGGCTAGATGTTTATCTTCACTAGAAGCATTAACTACATAGCCCCCTGGACACATACAAAATGAATATACTCCTCTACCTTCTTTTGTTTGATATGTTAGTTTATAGCTTGCTGCTGGAAGCTTGTCGTGATATTTTCCATATTGATTAATATTAATCATTTCTTGTGGATGTTCTATTCTAAGTCCTACAGCAAAGGCTTTTGAAGTCATAGAAACATTATTTTTATGAAGCATGTAAAAAGTATCTCTAGCACTATGACCTATAGCTAGAATTAGATTTTTACAAGGAACTATTTCATTACCATTTAATTCAATTTTTTCTAATTCATTATCTTTAATAATTAAGTTTGTTAGTTTGGTGTTGTAACGAAAAGTTGCCCCTAAACTAATCATTTTATTACGCATATTTGTAATTACGGTACGTAATAAATCTGTTCCTATATGGGGATTATTTATATACATTATTTCTTCTGGAGCACCAAATGATGTAAATATTTCAAAGACTTTTTTACATCTAAATTCTTTATCTTTAACTAAAGTGTTAAGTTTTCCATCAGAAAAAGTTCCGGCGCCACCTTCACCAAATTGAATGTTAGAGTTAATGTTTAATTTACCAGTTTTAAAAAAGTTTTCAACGCTTTCTACTCGTTTTTCAATACTTTCTCCTTGTTCAATAATTATTGGATTATAGCCAGATGTTGCTAGAATGTAGCCGGCAAATAAGCCAGCTGGACCTGATCCAACTATTATCGGTCTTTCAATATTAGCGTGTTCTTTTGGGAAAGTATACTCTTCACTTGGCGTTAAAAAGATGTCTTTTGACTGATATTTTTTTAGAATATGTTCTTCATTTTTCAATGATACGTCTAACTCATATACATAAAATAAATTATCTTTCTTTCTAGCGTCAAGGCTTTTTTTATTAATTTTTATATCTAAAATATCTTTATGATTAACATGTAATATTTTAGATATTTTGTCAGTTAAAATTGAATTATTATCATTTTCAATATTTACTTTTATGTTACGTACTCTTATCATTTTACTTCTTACTGATACTCCTTCCTGCTAATATTCCAGATATCCAAGCAAAGCCTAGGTTGTAACCGCCGCAAACTCCATCGACATCTAGTATTTCTCCTGTAAAGTATAAATTTTTAACTAATAAAGACTCCATTGTTTTAGTATCTATTTCAGTAAGAGGTATACCACCTGTTGTAGTTTGAGCTTCATTAAAGGAATTTGTAGAAGTTATCTTAATAGTGAAATTGGTAAGATTTTGAATAAGAGATGCTTTTTGTTTGTCTGTTAAATCTTTGTAATAACTTTTTTCTTTGATGTTACTTTTTTCTAATATTACTCTTGCTAGTTTATAGTTTAGAATTTTTTCTAATGATGAAAAAATGGTACTTTTAACTATATATTTTTCTCTTTCTTCTAGCCAGATATTTGGATTAGTCTCTACAAAAGGAAGGAAGTTAATTATTAACTCTTCTTTTTTATTTTCATTTAGTCCTCTACTAACTTCACTAGAAAGGTTATAAATACATATACCAGATACTCCATAGTCAGTTAGTTGTATTTCCCCTTCTGTTCTTTTCTTTATTTGTCCATTTTCTTTTAAATATACCAAAACATCAGTTCTAACTCCTGCCCAGGCTTTTAAAAATTTACCTTCACTTCTTAGTTGAACTAGAGATGGCAATGGTTTTATAATTGTATGATTAAAGGATTTTGCTAGAAGATAGCCAGTTCCATCACTTCCGGTCTTGGAAGCTGCTCTTCCACCGGTTGATACTACTAAGTTATCACAAGTAAATGTTTCGTTGTTTGTTTTTATAATGAATTTATCTTTATCTTTAGTAATACTTTCTACATAGGTGTTGTTTTTAATTTCTATGTTTTTGTTTTGAATTTCATTTAATAAAGCATTTCTGATACTTGATGCTTGGTTTGATGATGGATAATAGTAGCCGGATTTTATTTTGGGAACAATTCCTAATTTAGTAAATGTTTTTAACACTTCATTACAGTTGTCATCTGTTATTATTTCTTTTAATAATTCTTTATTTGTACTGTTATAATTTGATAAATCTTGGTCATCATTCCAATAGTTACAGCGACCATTTCCTGTTGCGAGAATCTTTTTAGCTGGATCATTGTTTCTTTCTAAAATAATAACTTCGTTATCGATAGTTTTAGCCTTGATAGCAGTCATTAAGCCTGACGCTCCTGCGCCAATAATAATTGTTTTTTTCTTCATATTTATCACCATTTAAATAATTATATCACGTATAATGTTGAACTTAAAGATTTCAAATTTTAAATTTTGATATAATTTATACAAAATCTATAGGATTTATTTTTTTATTTATAATAATATATTTGGAAGCTTAAGTTGAATAAGTGTCTACCTAATTTCTTTTTTTAGAAAGGAGGT
>CAVKJF010000070.1:0-590 GCA_963656615.1 bacterium
TAAATAAGCAAGTCCTATCGCAACAGGTGTCAATGGATTATAAGTAGGAGTACCAGATAATACTAACTTTTCAATATCTGCATCATACTTTTCTATATAACATCTAGAAACAAGTGTACCCATACTATGACTAAATAAATATATTTTTTTATCCATAAACTTTTTCTTAATATACAAAGTCACTTCATGTAAATCATCAACTATAAAATTTATATTATCAGTATAAAAATAACCTAAATCATCTTCATTTTTTATACTTTTACCATGACCTCTATGATCACTAATAACACAAATATATCCATTATTAGCTAAAAACTCCATAAAATCAAAATATCTCTCTTTATGTTCAGCCATTCCATGTGATATTTGGATAACTCCAAGCGCCTCACCTTTAGGCACAATATAAGCAATATCTAATTTTAAACCATCAGAACTAGAAACAATAGAATCAAATTTCATCATACTTACCATCCTTATAATTATCTAATTTTTCTCTTTCTTTATCCGTAACATCTATATAAATAGACACATCTAAATCATTCAAACATATAAACATTTGATTACTTAAAATATTTTTTAAAACATCAGGA
>CAVKJF010000070.1:600-5805 GCA_963656615.1 bacterium
ACAAGATTCATTAAAGACTTAAATATTCTAAATCTATAAGCATTTTTAATTTGTCCATCTTGTTCTAACAACATTCTCTTATAAATTTCTTCAATAAACTTCATATGATCATTAATAACTTTATCATTAACTTTTCTTCTACTGATAGAATAATCATTTATATAATAATTGTACCAAACACCAGAACTTATACCAATACGTTTTACTCTACTCATTAAATCAATCATAAATAAAGTATCTTCGCTCATACCAAGTTCCCTATTAAATCTCAAATCACTAAGTCCACTTCTTTTATAAATTCTTGTATATATTCTACCAGTAGGAAGATTACCTATATTTTTATTACTTTCCATCAATTTACCAGACAATAATTTATCCATAAACAAATCCAAATTATTATCATCATAAATGTAAAAGTCATCAACACATTTTCTTACTTTATAAACTTCTCCATTTTTTATTTCATTATATCCACCAACAACAAGATCTAAATCATACTTTTGAATCAAATCAAAAGCTTCCTCTAAAAAATTATTTTCTAAAGTATCATCACTATCTAAAAAAGTTAAATACTTAGAATTTGATAATTCTATACCAACATTCCTAGCATTACTAACACCAGCATTTAAAATATGCTTAACATAGAAATTAGTTTTATCCTTAACAAAATCATCTAAAAATCCCTTAGTCTCATCTTTACTACCATCATCAATAATATATACTTTATAATCCTTAAAAGTTTGTCTAAGTACACTTTCAAAACATCTTTTTAAATCTCCTATAGGAGTATTATAAACTGGAATAATAATATCAATCATCTTATACCTCTATCTTAAATTTCTTAATCATCATTTCAGGCTTACCCATATTTAATTCACTAGATACATTAATATCTAAAGAATCAATAAATTCCTGAATCTCTTTTTTTACATAACTAACATCAACATCTTCATTAGTACAATACTCAACTTCTAAAAAATATCCTAAATCCTTAACAGTTTCAAATACAATTTCATACTTATCAGAAACATAAGTTCTCTTACTATTGTGAATAGTAAGTAATTCCTTAAGACCAAGTCTCTTTAATATTTCCGTAACCATAAAAATATTATCAACTTCAGTTTCATACTCATCAGAATATAACCAAGTACCATTATCAAACTTATCTACTTTATATGTAATATAATTTTTATTATCTTTTGTTCTAATTCGTAGACATTCATCAATTTGTCCTTTACTATCAGGCTTTAAATTACGACGCATAGGATCATAATAATAAACATCTATCGTTTCTTTAACACCTTCATAAGAGAACTTTTCTAAAGCTTTAATAACATCATCTACTGGTGAATAAACCTCAACTAAAATTTCTATCTCCTTCATAAGTATACCTCCAAAAATATTATATCAAAAAAGTAGATCTAAAATCTACTTAACTAATAAACAATAATTAATTCCTTCAGGAGCATATATTCTTAAGTCAGGATTAAGTGTATTATAATTATAAAAATAATCATTATTAATATCATTATTATCTAAGTCTTCATACACTTTCAAACCGGCCTCTCTACTAACATTCAAAATATCTTCTCTAGAATATCTTCCCTTCATATCTTCATTTATTGCTTTTGCTAAAGCTTCTTTTTTTGTTTTCTCCTCATCATCTTCTAACGTTGGATAATCAAATATAATAGAACTACCGGAAGACATATTTTTCGCCAGCAACTTAATTGTATCAAAAAATACATTTCTATCTAAGTAATAGCTAACTCCAAGCATAGACCAGAAAGTCTTTTTATCACTGTCAAAACCAGTGTTTTTTAAAATGTCAATCCAGTTATCATTGTTAAAATCACATCCAACATAGCATACATTACTACAATCAATTTTGCCTTTCAAAACTCTTTTCTTTTTATCACAAATCATTTCCTCTTTATCAAGTTCAAACACTTTAACTTTATCATTAACTTTATAAGCCGAAGTATCATATCCAGATCCAAGTATTACATATTGTGAAAGCCCTAATCTAATTTCATTATTCAAATGTCTTTCATTAAAACTAGATCTAGCTAAAACAGCCGGTGCCAAATGATTATTTACAATAAATCCTAAAATATTATCTCCTTCATAAGAAGAATTAAAAAATTCAATTCCCGAAGTCATACTTAAAGAGATGTTATTATACTCCTCATCTGATAACATTTTTCTTGCATATTTATCATCATAAATTTTAATATTACTATTTAAAGTATGATAACTCCTCGCAAAACAACTAACTAACGCTGTCATATTATTTAACATTTTATCAACCTCCAAATACTTAATACACTATAATCATTAAAATTTGAAGTCTTGAAAAAATCGCAAAAATATGGTAATATAAACATAGAAAAGCAAAGAAAAGGACTGAAAAAATTATATTATTTTACAGTCCTTTTTCATTAACTAAAAAATTATATTTTATCAAATTAAAAGTAATTAGCATCTTCTTTTCTCGCTGGACGAATTGAATAGTCTTCAAAATAAACTTCATAATTTCTAAATAACATTCCATCTTTTTCTTCACTAACTTGGCATGTAGAAACATCACAAATTTCATAATCAACATCAGTTAAAGAATTAAAGGCCTTAACATTGCCATCAAGAACAGTTAACGCTGGTACATAATCCTGCTTTACATAAACTGCTTTTATTCCTTTAATTATTCCGTCTATAACAAAAAGGTTTTCCCAGTTCTCATTATGGGGATCATATATATAATCAGTTTTACTTTCATATATTGAGTCAGGATAATTCATACTTCCTTTTGAAACAGTCCAAACAACCCTACAATCAGTAGAAAACAATCTATGATAGTATGTCATTTCAGTATTATCATAATATACAGTACAACCTTTTTTCATAAAATTACCTTTCTAAAATAAAATTAATTTCAGAAATACTAACACCATCAACAGTCTTAACATTTTCTACAATAGAAGTCTTCTTAAATCCAACTTTTTCTACTAAGTGCATAGATCTTTCATTATTTGAAAAAACTATAGCCCTAATTTTCTTTAATTTAATATCATTAAACGCATAATCAATAATTCTCTTTATAGCCTCAGTTCCGTAATGTTTATCTTGCATACTATTTGTAATACACATACCAACTTCGCAACTATCAGCATCCACATCCATCAATGAAACATTACCAATAAATTTATTACTACTCTTTTCTAACATTGAAAATTGATAATCACCAGATTCTAAAGCTTCCTTAATCCAAGTTATTTCTTGATCTTTTGTATAAGATCTTTCAACAGTAGAAATCATTTTTTGTATTTCTTTATCATTAACCATTAATAAATATTCATCAACTAAATCTTCAGTGATGTTAAAATAATTTATATTTTCTGACTCAAATATCTTTTCCATAAAAATCCTCCTAATTATAAACTGTATATTATAAGTATACACAGTAATCTAACAAAAGTCCAACACATTATTTTTCTTTATACATAAAACAACACTTCTCATGAGAATATATAATGCCGATTGCTTGTAAGTATGAATAAATTATTGTTGTCCCAACAAATTTCATACCTCTTCTTCTTAAATCATTAGAAATAGTATCAGATAAAGAAGAACTGGTAAAACCTGTCTCATAAAAAACTTCATCATTAGTAAATTTTTTTAAATAATTATAAAAGCTACCAAACTCTAAAACGATATTTTTAAATATCTTAGCGTTATTAATGCTAGCTTTTATCTTTAATTTATTACGTATTATATTCTTATTGTTAATTAATTCTATTATTTTATCATCACTATAATTACAAACTTTATCTATAGAAAAACCATCATATGCTTTTCTAAAACTTTCTCTTTTATTAAGAACACATTCCCAAGAAAGTCCTGCCTGAAAAGATTCAAGTAACAACATTTCAAATAAATATTTATCATCAAAGTTAGCCTGACACCATTCATTATCATGGTAATCAACATAAAGTTTGTTATTTAAGTTACACCAAGAACATCTTTTCATCAGTTTCACCTTCTCCTACCAAAATTATAACAAAAAAAAGTAACTTTTAATAGTTACTTAATTCTTATTACCAAATCTACCAAATGGATAAATAGTTAATTTAGTAGTACCTCTAATATCTTTAATTGAAACTGTACCAATGATTCTACTATCTGTAGAATTCACCCTATTATCTCCAAGTACAAAGTACCTATCTTTTTCAACTTTAATCTCATCAAAGTCTTCAGTATCAGCATGTAGAAAGTCTTCTTTCACAACTTTTCCATTTACATATAATTTATTATCCTTATACTCAATTTTCTCACCTGGAAGACCGATAACTCTTTTAATTAATTTTTCACCTTTATAGTCTAAAACAACAATATCAAATCTTTTTAAACCATGAGTCCTATAGCCAACTTCATTTAAGATCATAATATCTTTATCTTTTAAAGTAGGAAGCATAGAAGGTCCATTAACTCTAATAGGAGTTACAACATATCTTTTAATTACTAATACCAAAATAATAATAACTATATAAGGTACATACTCTTTAACAAATTTTTGCATAAATCACCTATAAAAAGAAAAAATAAGGTGTAACCTTATTTTTGTCCTCTTTCTTTAATACGGTATCCACCAACTCTATCCTTTAAGAATGTAAGTTTAGCACGTCTAACTTTACCATGACGTACAACTGTAATACCAGCTATCTTTGGTGAATGTATTGGGAAGATTCTTTCTACTCCAACACCAGAAGAGATTTTACGTACAGTAAAAGTTTCAGAAACAGATCCACCTTTGCGTGAAACTACTACACCTTCAAAAGCTTGAATACGTTCTCTTTTACCTTCGATAATCTTAACATCTACTCTTACAGTATCACCAACACGAAATTCAGGAACATTTGGATTAATTTGTTTTTCATTAATCTTGTCAATAATGTTTGCCATATAAGTTCTCCTCTCTAAAAATATTTACAAAATGATCATATCTAATATAAAACAGCGGATCATCTCCAACTTGACAAACAAGATTATAACACACTAACACCTAGAAATCAACACAATTTAGCCAATTTTCATATAAATAAAAGGGAAACTACATTCCCTTCATAATTTTAACAGCTACATCTTTTGCTTCCTCTAAATCTTTAAAATGTTTATCTACATATTCCTTATCTTTATCTTTACTCTTTA
>CAVKJF010000071.1:0-5524 GCA_963656615.1 bacterium
TAGATTTATGTCTGGAGGTGGAGCAAATGAAAAGAACATATCAACCAAACAACCGCAAAAAAGCTAAAAAATTAGGTTTCTTTGCACGTAAAAAAACAAATATTTTGAATCGTCGTCGTCGCAAAGGGCGTAAACTACTTTGCAAATAAGCCGCTGCCTAAACGTCAGTGGTTTTTTACTCTTAGAATTTAAAGTAGGTGATATAGTTGAGAAAATTATATATTGTAAAAAATGCTAGAGACTTTGAAGATATTATAAAAACAGGTAAAAGAAGTAAAAATAAAAGTTTTATTATATATTATAAGGAAAACAACTTACCATATAATAGATATGGAATATCAGTTGGTAAAAAACTTGGAAATGCTGTTTATCGTAACAAATATAAGCGAAAAATAAGAGCAATTGTCGATAATTACAAAAAAAACTATATAAATCATAAAGATTATATTATAATATTAAGAGGAAGTGCAGAAGACAAACTATATAAAGAGCTAGAAGGAGATTACATTTCACTAATAAACAGTATTGGAAAGGACACATATAATGAAGCAAAAACAAAAAAATAAAATAAAATTAATTATAGTATTAGTACTACTATTAATAACAACAGGATGTACAACAACATTAACAGATAAAAACAAAAAGCCAGTTAGAAATGAAGTCACTGGTCAAAATTTGACAAAAAACATAATTTGTCAGCCAACAAACAAAGAAACAATAAAGTTGTACAAAGAAAACGGAGTAAAAGTTGATAAGTTACCAAAATGTGAAAACTTCAAAATAACATCTGGTAAATATGAAGGATTATGGACAAGTTTATTTGTAAAACCTTTAGCATTTGTACTAATATTCTTTGGCAAAAACGTAGGTAACTACGCAGTATCATTAATAATATTAACATTAATAATAAGATTACTAGCGTATCCAGTTACTAAAAAGACTGCATTACAGTCAGAGTTAATAAAAAAAGCACAACCAGAACTTGATAGACTAAAGAATAAGTATAAAAATAAAACAGATCAAGAATCAATGATGAAACAACAACAAGAAATGATGATGATTTACAAAAAACATAATATAAATCCATTATCAGGATGTCTATTTTCATTTTTACAATTACCATTATTTATAGCTTTCTTCGAAGCTGTACAAAGAACGCCAGCTATATTTGAAGATAAATTCTTAACATTACAATTAGGAACAACACCTTCAGTAGGAATATTTACTAGTAACTGGCTAGCATATGCAATTATAATATTACTAATAGGTGGAAGCACATATTACTCATTAAGAATGAATTCAACAGCCAATATGACTGATCCTACAATGAAAATGATGCCTACAATGATGACAGTAATGTTAGTATTAACTGGTATCTTTATGCCATCAGGATTAGGAATATACTGGGTAACATCAAATATATTTACCATAGTTCAAAATATTATTGTTAAAAGGAGTAAAGAAGTAAATGGAAAAGCATAGATATATAGGAAAAACTAAAGAAGAAGCAATTTCAAATGCAACAATAGATTTACAAGAAACACAAGATAACCTAATAATAAAAGAACTAGAAGAAATAAAAGGCGGTTTGTTTAAAAGTAAAAAAGTAGAAATAGAAGTAGTAGAAAGACGAGAAGTAATAAAATACATCAAAGAATATATTCAAAAACTTCTAAAGAATCTAGGATTTACAGCAAACATAGAAATAAAAAATAAAGATGAAATACCAACATATACAATTTATTCAGATAATGATGCTTTACTAATTGGAAGAAATGGTAAAAATCTAAAAGCACTAACAGTTGTTACTAGTCAACATATACTTAATGAACTAGGCAAAAACTTTAAATTCATTATCGATATAAACTCATATAAAGAAAAGAGAGAAAAGTCACTTGAATATCTAGCTAGAAAAGTTGCTAGGGAAGTAGCTAATACAAAAATAGAAGCAAAGCTTGACTCAATGAACTCATATGAAAGAAGAATAATTCATAACACTTTAACAAACAACAAGAAAGTATATACAGAAAGTGAAGGGGAAGAACCTAACCGTTATGTAGTTATCAAGCCAAGAGAAGATTAATTTCTTCTTTTTTTCTTACAAAAAATATCTCAAATTAGAATAATGTGCTATAATATACGAAGAAAAAGGAGGGATACCATGAATGATACAATAGTAGCGATTTCAACAGCACTTGGAGTAGGGGCAATATCAATCGTAAGACTATCAGGAAATGATGCTATAAATATTGTTAATAAATGTTTCGAAGGAAAAGACCTAACAAAAGTTGATTCTCATACAATTAATTACGGATTTATTAAAAATGAAACAGAAAGAATAGATGAAGTATTAGTATCAGTAATGAGAGCACCAAAGACATATACAACAGAAGACATAGTAGAAATCAATTGTCACGGTGGAATAATCACAACAAAACAAGTTTTAGAGACAATGTTAAACGCAGGTGCTAGATTAGCTGAGCCAGGTGAATTCACAAAAAGAGCTTTTTTAAACGGTAGAATTGACTTAATTGAAAGTGAAGCTATTATGGATCTAATCGAAAGTAAAAGTTCCGAAGCAAAAAAAATGGCACTCTCTCAACTTTATGGAGACTTATCAAAATTAATTACCTCATTTAGAGATAGATTAAAAAATCTTTTATCATCAATAGAAGTTAATATTGATTATCCAGAATACTATGACATAGAAATAGTAACAGAAGAAAAAATAGCTAAAGAAATAAAATCCATGAAAGAAGAACTTAAAAATCTAATTGAAAGATCAAAGTCATCTTCAATAATTAAAAATGGAATACAAACAGTAATACTAGGTAGACCAAATGTTGGTAAAAGTAGTATTTTAAATAAATTATTAGATGAAGAAAAAGCTATTGTAACAAACGTAGCGGGAACAACAAGAGATATAGTTGAAGGTCAAACATACATCGATGGCATTCTAATAAAGTTTATAGATACAGCCGGCATTAGAAAAACAGATGATATTGTAGAAAAAATAGGTGTGGAAAAGAGTTTAAAAGCTGTAGAAGATGCTGATTTAATAATCCTAGTCTTAAACAACAATGAAGAACTAACTGCAGAGGACTTAGAAATTCTAGAAAAAACTAAAGATAAACAAAGAATTATAGTAATAAATAAAAAGGATCTAGAAAGAAATATTAAATTACCAGAAAATTTAGAAAATATTGTAGAAACAGATACTAACTCAATAGAAGGAATAGATTCCTTAAAATCAAAAATAAAAGAAATGTTTGACTTAGAAAAAATAACAACAAAAGACTATACTTATTTAAGTAACAGTAGACAAATATCATTAATAACAAAAGCTTATCAAAGTATTTTATCAGCTGAAAAAAGTCTAAATGAATCATTACCAATAGATTTAATCGCAATAGATTTAAAAGAATGTTTTGATTTACTTGGTCAGGTAATAGGTATATCATATACAGATGAAATAATAGATAATTTATTTGAAAACTTTTGTGTAGGAAAATAGGAAGTGACAAAATGAAATATGAAGTAATAGTAGTAGGTGGGGGTCATGCAGGATGTGAAGCTTCTCTAGCAACAGCACGTCTTGGACATAAGACCTTATTAATAACAGGAAATATAAAAAATATTGCTGATATGCCATGTAATCCATCTATCGGTGGTCCAGCTAAAGGAATAGTTGTTCGTGAAATAGACGCCCTAGGTGGCGAAATGGGAAGAAATGCTGACAAAGCCACATTACAAATAAAGATGTTAAATACAAAAAAAGGACCAGCAGTTCAAGCATTAAGAGCTCAAGCAGATAAAGTAACTTATCCAAAAGAAATGTTAAAAACACTAAATAGTGAAGAAAATCTAGAAATAAAAGAAGCCATGGTAGAAGATTTAATAGTAACAGATGGCAAAATACAAGGAGTAATTCTCGCTGATGGAACAAAAATTAATTCTGATGCCGTAATTCTAACAACAGGAACATATCTACGTTCCGTAGTTCTAACTGGCTCACAAAAAACACCATCTGGACCAAAAGGAGAAAAAGAATCTAAATACTTAAGTACAAAATTAAAATATTTAGGTTTCAAAATACTTCGTTTAAAAACAGGTACTCCACCTAGAATAGAAAAATCATCAATTGATTATACAAAAACTTCAGTAGAGTCAGGAGATGACGAAGAATTAACATTCTCTTTTGATAATAAAGCTTACTATGACTACAAAAATCAAATAGACTGTCATTTAATCTATACAACACCAGAAACACATAAAATAATAAAAGAACACTTAAATGAATCAAGTATGTATGGTGGATATGTAGAGGGAGTAGGTCCAAGATATTGTCCATCTATAGAAGACAAAGTAGTAAGATTTAGTGACAAAGAAAGACATCAATTATTCTTAGAGCCAGAAAGCATTTATTATGATGACATCTATTTACAAGGTTTTTCAACAAGTATGCCACATAATATTCAAGAATTAATGGTCCATAGTTTACCTGGATTAGAACATGCAAAAATACTAAAATATGCTTATGCCATCGAATATGACGCCATCGATTCAAAGCAATTAAAAAGGTCCTTAGAAACAAAACTAATCGAAGGATTATACACAGCTGGACAAATTAATGGAACATCTGGCTACGAAGAAGCTGCCGGACAAGGTTTAATTGCTGGAATCAATGCTTCCTTAAAATTATCCGGAAAAGATCCATTAATATTAAAAAGAAATGAATCATACATTGGAGTTTTAATAGATGACTTAGTAACTAAAGGTGTAAAAGATCCATATCGTTTACTAACATCAAGAGCAGAGTACAGATTACTTCTAAGACATGATAATGCTGACATCAGACTAAGAAAATATGGTCATGACGTAGGGTTGATATCAGAAGAAAAGTACCAACAATTTGAACAGAAATTAAAAGATATAGATAATTTATTTGAACTTTTAAAAGAAACTAGAATTACACCAAAACAACAGACAAATGATTATATAAGTTCCATTGGCTCAACACCATTAAAAGATGGTATGTCACTATATGACTTTTTAAAAAGACCAGAAATTAAAATTGACGATTTAGAACATTTTGTTGATATGCCATACTCAAAAGAAGTAAAAGAACAAGTAGAAATAAATATTAAGTATGAAGGATACATTAAAAAATCAAACAAAGAAGCTGAAAAAATGCTATCCCTAGAAGAAAAAATCATTCCAGAAACAATTGATTATGACAAAGTACCTAATTTAGCTAGTGAAGCACGACAAAAACTATCAGAAATCAAACCAACAACACTTGGTCAAGCAACAAGAATATCTGGTGTAAATCCTGCCGACATATCAATACTAATGGTATATTTAAGAAGGAATAAACATGAATAAAGAACAGTTTATTGCAGAAACAAAGAAACTAGGAATCAATTTAACAGAAGAGCAATTAAATAAATTAGATCAGTTTTATAATTTATTAATTGAATGGAATGAAAAAATTAATTTAACAAGAATAACAGCAAAAGAAGAT
>CAVKJF010000072.1:0-3170 GCA_963656615.1 bacterium
TATCAATGCTGAAGAGTGTCTATTTTTTTATTGCTAACACCAGTAAGGTAGAAAGTAACAAAATGATAGAAATGAGATTTAGAACTTTTATAATAAAAGTCTTAGTTTTCATCTTTATCTACCTCCTTTCCTTCTCAAGATAGGAGGACGACACTCACATCAAATGTTCCTATTAAAATTATATAATAAGTAAATTTATAAAACAATCGAACAACTGAACGTTTTTATCAAAATATGTCTCAAAATCATATTAGAGATTGATATTTATATCAATTTTTTTAGAGGAAGTTGTAGATATCTACGACACTTGTATAAGTAATTTGTTTGAATCATTTGAATTTTAAATATATTTTCAGTCTGAAATATGACTGATTTTTTTATTAAAGGTGAAATAAATATGATACAATTATTTTGGTGATTATATGTATTTATATGATAAATTATTGAATAATAAAGCATTTTTAGAGACTGTTGAAAAAATAGAAAATATTAAGTTTATAACTGATGGTAAATGGGATTGGGAACATGGATTAGGTCATTATAAACGAGTTGCTGAATATGTGAAATCTATTTTATCACAATTAGGTGCAGATGATAGAACAATAGATTTGGGAATGATAGCAGCACTTTTACATGATATTGGTTTGTCAAAAGGAGATAAAGTTGATCACGCTATAGAAAGTAGCAAAATCTTCATGAAGTTTATTGATAAAAATGATATTACACAGGATGAAGAAGAAGTTTTAAGACAGGCTATTATGGATCATTCTAAAGGAAATAATATTCAGTCTTTAATAGGTTTAAGTTTGGTTTTAGCTGATAAACTAGATGTTACTTATCATAGAACTATAAATTCTAGTATTCAAGATACAATGAATAAAGAAATACAAAAAATTAAAAAAGTTGATATAAATATTACAGATAAAGAACTTATAGTACAGTATACAACTGATGCTAATTTTGATGTTAATATCTTAAAAACTTGGCCTAAGGCAATCACTGTTCCTTATAGAGTAGCCAAGCATTTGAAAAGAAATTATAAATTCATAGTTGATGATGTACAAACTGATATTTCTAATTTTATAAATTAAAATTGTAGATATTTGTGATTCTTGTATATTTTGATAAGAGGTGTTAATATGAAAAAACGTATATCATTAATAACCGATATACATGGGAATTTGGAAGCTTTAGAGGCGATACTAAAAGATATTAAAACACAACAAATTGATGAGGTTATATGTTTGGGAGATACAATAGGTATTGGACCAGATTCAAAGAAATGTATAGACTTATTAATAGAAAATAATGTGAAATCAGTTTTAGGTAATCATGAAATATACTTACTAAATGGGTCTGATTTTGATTCTTCTATTGTGAATGAAGAGAAAGAATATCATAACTGGGTAAAGGAGTCATTAAAAGATAAGGAAATTGATTATATAAGAAAATGTCCTTTATATTATGAAATAAATATAGATTATGATGATGCTAGGTTTAATAGAAAATGTATTTTATGTCATTACTTGATTAATAATGAAAAAGCGTTATATCCGTTTGAAAAGAATGATTTAAGAAATGATATTAATTTGTGGAAAAAATATAATGATGATAGAATTACATACTTTGTAGGACATCTTCATAATTCTTTTGATATTAATGAAGTTGATGGAATATCGGGAGATTATATTGAAGATGATGGAGTTTTAACTAATATTGAAATAGTTGATAGTGCTGGATGTACTAATGATGATAAAACATCTTATATGATTTTAGAAATTTCAAAAACTATTAAGTACAAAAAGAGACAAGTTAAATATGATAGAGATAAATTTATAAACAAGTTGATGAGTATTAATTTTCCAGATAAGAAAAATATACTTAAGTATTTTTATGGAATTGAAGTATAAACTATTGAAGTTATAATACAATTAGTATTTGTTTTATATAGGATGCGTAAAGGAGAATAGTATGAAAGAATTGTTTAAAAGTGCTGTCCATATGTTAATAATGGATGATGGTAGGGTATTGTTACAAAAAAGAAAAGGTTCAAAATTATGGCCTGGATATTATGCATTACCTGCTGGGCATATTGATGAAGGTGAAAATCAATATGATGCTTTAGTTAGAGAAGCAAAAGAGGAGTTAGATATTGAAATTGATCCAAAAGATATTGAGAAGAGTTATGTAATATTGAGAAGAAATTTCTTTGAAATAGATGGTAAAAAATTGGAGCCATATATTGATTATTATTTTGAAATATCAAAATATCAAGGTACTCCAAGAATTGCAGAATTAGATAAATGTGATGAATTAATATGGGCTGATATTAATAATTTACCAGAGCCATTTGTTAATTATGAAGGAGAATTTTTATCTGATAGAAGTATTACAACATATGACTGTAAAACTGATGGAGCTTATGTAAAAAGTAAATAGTTATTAGTACTTTGAAGTTTAAATGTATAACTTTTTACAAAATAAAAGGAACTTGTCTTTAAATAGCTAAGTTCCTTTTTGCTTAATTTTGTTTTTCTAATGTAAAATCTGGGCTGAAAAAATATGAACCATATCCTGTTGATATTTTTGTGCAGTCTTCATTTATATATAAATATTGTGAATAATTAGCTGTACATTTTATACCTGGTGCGCAGGTGTCGGGAGTTGTTTTTAGTAATAAAGTGTTTTCAATTATGGTATATTCACCAGTGGTATTAACTGGGTTTTCTTTTTCAAGGGTATAAGTTCCATCTTCTTTTAATTCTATTGTAATATTTCCTTTTTCAAGTTCACCAGATATAGCATCTTTTCCAATGGCACCAACACCAGTGTATTTACCAGTACATTTTCTTGTTTTAATGTAGTTGTCATTTTCTTCTACAGTTTTGTTATCATCAGTTTTACTTTCATTGTATTGCTTATTATCTTCAGTTGTTTTTGTAGTGTCAGTACTTAAGAATTTGTCATATGCTATATATCCAGCTAGGGCTATGACTAACATTACTAGAACTGTTATTAAAACTGTGTTTTTTGTGTTAGACTTTTTTTCATTTTCCATATTTTATTCCTCCTATTGTAAGATTAGTATATCACTTTCTTGTGTATTTATTTAATTTTTTTTTATTATTTTGTTTTGATTTACAGTAATTCAGTTTTATTGTCTCTGTTGC
>CAVKJF010000072.1:3205-5453 GCA_963656615.1 bacterium
AATAATTATATAATTAAGAAGTAAAGATTAATGATATGTTTAATAAATTTTATGTTTTAATCAAATACTAAAATATAGATTGATATAAAAGGAGAAAATAATATGAAGTTTAGAGAATTAACAATAGATGAGTTCACAAAATTTTTAAATAAGAGTGAGTTAAAATCATTTATGCAATCTCCAAAAATGGATACTGCAAATACTAATGTATATTATGTAGGAGTTGAAAAAGATAAGAAAATTGTAGCTGCTGCTAGATTAACTTCTAAAAAGAATCGTTTAGGATATAATTATTTTTATTCTCCAAGAGGTTTATTATTAGATTATAAGAATGAAGAAGTTTTAAAGTTTTTTGTAGATAGTTTAAAGAAATTTGTTAAAGAAAGAAAAGGCTATGTTTTACATATAGATCCTAATATATTGTATAAGAGTAGAGATATAAATGGTGATATTACTGATGAATATGATAACAGTGATATTGTTGAAATATTAAAAAAACAAGGATTTATTCATAACGGATTTACAACTGGTTATGATCAAGGACATCAAGTTAGATGGCAATATGTAATAGATTTGGAAGGTAAGAGTTTTGATGATGTTGTTAAAGAGTTTAAACCACATCATATAAGTAAAATAAAAAAGGCTGAGAAGTTTGGAATTGTTATTAAAGATATATCTTACGACGATTTACCGGTTTTTAAAGGAATTACAGAGCAAACTAGTAAACTTATAGGATTTTCTGATAGAAGCTTGGAATATTATGAACATATGTATGAGTCATTTGGTGATGATGTTAGATTTGTAATAGCTTATTTAGATGCTGAAAAATATAAAAAGAAAATTGAAGAAGAGTTAGAAACTTATAATAAAAAGTATGATAAGTTTTATAATAAAGAAAATAATAGTGCTAAAGAAGTAAAGAAAAATATTGATGTTTTAACTAACCGATTAAATGAAGTTGCAAAATACGATGAAAAGATGATTCCATTATCAGCATCTATGTTTATGTTGTTTGGTGATGAAGTAATTTATTTATTCTCTGGAAATGTTGATAAGTATAATAATTTTTATGCACAATATTTAATTCAATGGATGATGATTAAATATTCTTGTGAAAATAAATATAAAAAGTATAATTTTTATGGTATTAGAGGTGTATTTGATAAAGATGCTGATGGAGTTTATGAGTTTAAAAAAGGTTTTGGTGGGCATGTAGAGGAATACATTGGTGACTTTTATTTACCAATAAACTGGTTCTATTATTTTAATAAGATAATTAGTAAGATTAAAAAATGAGAAGCTACTTATTAGCTTCTTTATTATTTAATAATAATTTATTGGTAACTTTAATATATTTGTTTTTATTTTAATTTGTGATAAAATATTGTTATCAGCTGTGAATAGGAAGAGTACTTATAATAACTATTGTAGAGAGTTATTGTGTTTGGGTGAAAGATAACTAGTCATTTTAAGGAAAGACACCTAGGAGCTACTTATTTGAAATGATAGTAGAATAAGTCGGTTAAAACCGTTATCTATTTAAAGTGATTATATATTTATATAATAAATTGGGTGGTACCGCGGATATAACAGTAATTCGTCCCTTGTGGATAATATTACTGTTTTTTTTGTTAGAGTAAGGAGAAAATAAAATGTCTGATATTTCATTAAAAATCATGAATAGGGATCTTTGTCATTTACTTTATAAAGAATGGCAAAATGATGTGTCCATTTACATGGATATGAGTTTGTATAAGCCATATGTGTATGATAGCAATCAAGTAGATAAGTATTTTACTTCCAAGACTAGTCCTGATCGTATTATGTTTGCCATTATGCTTGATGATAAACCAATTGGAGAGTTGCAATTAAAAAAAATTAATATTTTGAAAAAGGAGTGTACGCTTAGTATTCATATGCAGAATGATTATGTTAAAGGAAAAGGTTATGGCTCTTTAGCAATACATTTAGCCATTGAATATGCATTTGATGAGTTGGGAATGAATGTTATTAAAGCTGATGCTGTAACTAAAAATGTTAGAAGTCAGCATGTTTTAGAAAAAAGTAGGATTTTGTTTTGTTGAGGAATGTAATGGCTTTAAATATTATGAAATGAAAAAATAACTAGATTGTTTTATTTTTAATATTACTTTATTTAAATTTTTATATTTGCGGAGGTGTGATAATGAAAAAAATAAGTTTTAAAAATTTAAAAGAACATTTTAATGAAGAAATAAGTATTGAAGGA
>CAVKJF010000073.1:0-5438 GCA_963656615.1 bacterium
GTTTTAATTCTTAATAATACATTTTTAACTACTGTAAATATTACTTATTTAAATATAAATATTCAATGTTTCACGTGAAACATTGAATAAAAAACAATTTATAGTCTCTTTGAGAAATCTAAATTATTTCCCGGGAAATAATTTAGACCAATAATAAAACAAAACTATTTATAATAGTAAAATAAAAATTATAAATTGAATTTTCTCTTATAAAAAATGATCAATTCAAATGGATGATATCGATACCTCAAATAAAATATAAAAAAATCATGGTATAGACAAAATGTAATAGAATATTTAGTAATACCAAATAGATATAGATTCAAAAAAATCAAACTGTAATTAAGATCATTTTCAAGCAATAACAATATATTATTTATTTGTCATCAAATATTGATTACTTGGATATAATCTTTTAATGTTTCACGTGAAACATTAAAATAAGCATCACTAAACAAAGTGTATTATGAAAAAATTATTTCCCGGGAAATAATTTAAACAATGATCTGTATATATTTACATATACATAATTTAAAAATATATAAATTGAATAAGAATTATTAATATATAAAAATTAATAAATAGTAAATTGATAATTATGTTTCACGTGAAACATTACAATTTTATTAAATAAATAGATAAAAATACATATACAAATTATTTCCTGGGAAATAATTTGCTATTCTATTAAATAAATTGAATGCAGCTACTACTATATAATATTGCTCAAATCAAATATAAAAACAGATTTCAAATTAACCAGAAGATATTCAAAAACTTTTTTTCCACAAGTAAAATTATGTAAAATTCAACAATAAAAACAAAAAAAGAAAGGCACAACCGCCTTTCTTAAATTTTAATTTTATAAATTAATTATTTTCTTCGTCTTTTGTTACTAAAGCAACAGTAGAAACTAATTCATTATTTTTTAAATTGATAAGTCTAACGCCTTGAGTAGCACGTTTTAAAAGAGAAACTTGATTTAATGGCATTTTCATAATAGTACCATTATCAGTAACAATAACAATATCATATTCTTCACTTTCTATACGTTTTAAAGCAACCATAGTACCATTCTTTTCTGTAATATTTAACGCTTTAACACCCTTACTACCTCTATGCGTTAATCTATATTCATCAATAACAGTTCTTTTACCGTATCCTTTATCTGTAACAATTAAAATTTCTTGTCCAGGATTAACAACTTCTGATCCAATGACATAACTTCCATCTAAATCAATACCTTTTACACCAGAACTGCTTCTTCCCATAGGTCTGATTTCACTTTCAACAAAGCGAACCATTCTACCATTATTAGCTCCTATAGCAACTTCATCATTTCCACAAGTCTTTCTTACAGAAATTAACTCATCATTTTCCTTTAATACAATAGCAATTTTACCAGATTTTCTAATATTATTAAATTCTGAAATATCAGTTCTCTTAACTATTCCGTTTTTAGTAGCAAACACTAAATATTTAATATCATCAGACGAAGCAGAAATTTCCACAATCGAACTAATGTTCTCATCCTTATCTAATTGTAGTAAATTTATTATTGGAAGACCCTTTGATTGTCTTGAAAACTCAGGAACTTCATAACCCTTCATACGATAAACTCTACCCTTATTAGAAAAGAACAATACATAGTCATGAGTTTTCATAGAAATTAATTGTTCCACAAAATCTTCTTCATGAGTAGTCATACCATTAACACCTACACCACCACGATTTTGCGTACGATAAGTATCTGATCTTAATCTTTTAATATAACCATTACGAGTTAATGTAATTATTACATCTTCATTAGGTATCAAAGACTCATCTTCAATATATTCAATAGCAGTCATATCAATATTTGTACGACGCTCATCACCATATTTTTCCTTAATTTCTAACAATTCATTCTTGATAACTTCTAAAACCTTAGAATCACTAGCTAAAATGCCACGTAACTCTTCAATTAATTTTAATAAGTCATTTAATTCATTTTCAATTTTTTCACGTTCTAAGCCAGTTAAACGACGTAATTTCATTTCTAGAATAGCATTAGCTTGAATCTCACTTAACTTAAAGTTATTCATTAAGCCAGTTCTAGCCTCATCATCAGACTTAGCAGCTCTAATTAATTTAATAACAGCATCAATATTATCAAGTGCTATCTTTAAACCTTCTAAAATATGAACACGTTTTTCAGCAACATCTAAGTCATACTTAGTTCTTCTAATAATAACTTCACGTTGGAAATCAATATATTTAACTATAATATCCTTTAAACCTAATGTCTTTGGAACACCTTGATCCAACATTAAGAATATAATTCCATAAGTAGTTTGGAATGAAGTGTGCTTATATAACTTATTTAAAACAACTTGGGCATTTGCATCTTTCTTTAAAGTTATTGTAATTTTGATACCATTCTTCAAATCAGAATGATAATCGGCTATACCTTCTATTGTCTTATTATGAACAAGTTCAGCAACCTTATTTTTCAACTCTAAAGTATTTACACCATAAGGAACTTCATCGATTATTATACATTGTTTACCATTTACTTCTTCAATTGTAGCTTTACTTCTAATAGTAATAGTACCTCTACCAGTTTCGTAAGCTTTTCTAATACCAGCATTTCCTAAAATAGTTGCGCCAGTAGGGAAATCAGGACCCTTAATATATTGCATCAATTCATCAAGTTCAATATCATGATTATCAATATAAGCAACGCAACCATCAATTACTTCTCTCAAATTATGAGGTGGTATATTAGTAGCCATACCAACAGCTATACCAGTAGTACCATTAACTAAAATATTAGGGAAACGTGAAGGTAATACTTCAGGTTCTCTTTCACTTTCATCAAAGTTAGGACTAAAATTAACTGTATTTTTATTAATATTTCTAAGTAATTCCAAAGAAATTTTTGAAAGACGAGACTCGGTATAACGCATTGCTGCTGCACCGTAACCCTCAATATTACCAAAGTTACCATGACCATCAACTAACATATATCTATATGAGAAGTCTTGAGCCATTCTTACCATTGCTTCATATATACTAGAATCACCATGTGGATGATATTTACCCATAACATCTCCAACAATTCTGGCACTCTTTTTATGAGGCTTATCAGGAGTATAACCAGATTCATACATAGAATAAAGAATTCTTCTGTGTACTGGCTTTAAACCATCTCTTAAATCAGGAAGTGCACGAGCAACAATAACACTCATAGAGTACTCTAAAAAAGAATCTTGGACTTCTTTAACAATATTATTTTTTTCTAATCTATCCATATCTAAACCCTCCTACACATCCAAATTTTCCACATAAGTAGCATTTGTTTCAATAAATTCTCTTCTTGGACCTACTTCTTCACCCATAAGTTTAGAGAAAACTTCATCAGCAGCAATAGTATCATCAACAGTTATTTGTCTTAAAACCCTTTTATGTATATCCATTGTAGTTTCATTTAATTCTTCAGCATCCATTTCTCCTAAACCTTTCATACGCATAATATCATACTTTGTATTAGGAGATAATGTAGCTAAATACTCATCTCTTTCTTGTTCATTTAATACATATTTAATAGTTTTTCCATGTTTTATAACAAATAATGGTGGTTGAGCAGCATATACATGACCAGCTTCTACAATAGGTCTAAAGAATCTATAGAATAAAGTTAATAATAAAACTCTAATATGACTTCCATCAACATCTGCATCGGTCATGATAATTATTTTATGATAACGTAATTTACTTAAATCAAATTCATCACCAATACCAGTACCAAATGCTGTAATAATAGTTCTTATTTCCTCATTTGATAAAGCTCTATCAATTCTAGCCTTTTCAACATTCAAAATCTTACCACGTAAAGGTAAAATAGCTTGTGTCATACTATCTCTACCTTTTATAGCAGATCCTCCTGCTGAATCTCCTTCGACTAAGAATATTTCACTAATACTAGCATCTTTACTCTTACAATCAGAAAGTTTACCATAGAAATTAGTTACATCTAAGTCACCTTTTCTTCTAGTTAACTCCCTAGCCTTTTTAGCAGCAACACGAGCTCTACTAGCAGTCATAGATTTATCAATAATTACCTTAGCTTGATCAGGATTTTCCATCAAAAATCTCTCAAAAGACTCTGCAAAAATTTTATCCACAACTCCACGGACCTCACTATTTCCTAGTTTCGTCTTAGTTTGTCCCTCAAATTGAGGATCAGGATGCTTAACAGAAACAATCATAGTTAGACCTTCTCTAACATCATCACCTGTTAAAGGATCATCATTTTGTTTTAACATTCCTGCAGATACTGCATACTTATTTAAAACTCTTGTTAAAGCTCTTCTAGCTCCATCTTCATGTGTACCACCTTCAGGAGTAGTAATATTATTAACAAATGAATAGATACATGAATTATAGGTCTCATTATATTGTAAAGCTATTTCAACACTTATATCCTTATCTTTTCCAGATACATCAACAATAGTTTCATGAATAGGATTTTTATTAGAATTAATCATAGCAACATATTCACTTATACCACCTTCGTAGCAAAATGAATCTTTTTTATCTGCTTCTCTTTCATCATATAAAGATATTCTAAGTCCTTTATTTAAAAAGGCTAATTCTCTCAATCTTTTCATTAAAATATCATAATCATAAACTGTAGTTTCAGTAAAAATTTCATCATCTGGTAAAAAATGAACTGTAGTACCTGTTCTATCATCATCACATTTATCAATTATTTTTAAACTATCATCAGGATGTCCACCATGACTAAATCTTTGATAGTAAACATTTCCATTTTTATATACTTTTACTTCTAACCAGTCACTTAGTGCATTAACAACACTAGCACCAACACCGTGAAGACCACCAGATACTTTATAGCCTCCACCACCAAATTTACCACCAGCATGCAATACTGTATAAACTGTTTCAACAGTACTTTTACCAGTCTTTGGATGTATATCAACAGGTATACCTCTACCATCATCTTTTACAGTAATACTATTATCCTTACCAATAATAACTTCGATATGTGAACAATAACCAGCTAAAGCTTCATCAATAGCATTATCAACAATTTCCCATACTAAATGATGTAATCCTCTAGAACTAGTACTTCCAATATACATTCCAGGTCGCTTTCTAACAGCCTCTAAACCTTCAAGAACCTGAATTGAAGACGAATCATATGATCCTTTAACTTTTTCTTCATTCATTAAATAATCTACTTCCTTTCCACATTTCCATTAGAAACTTTATATATATAAGCATTTTCTAAATATTTTTTATTTATACCATTCAAATTAGTAGTAGTTAAAACACTCTGAATATCCTTACTATTAATCATTTTCAACAACTTATTTTGTTTTTTCAAATCAAACTCACTAAATATATCATCTAATAAAACTACAGGATAAAAT
>CAVKJF010000074.1:0-5359 GCA_963656615.1 bacterium
ATTTCCATGTTCATCTATTAGACAATAATAAGTTTGTTTAATGTCATTTACTATTTTACTTCCCATTTCTTATCTTATCTCCTTGCTACAAATTTTATCAACTTGTTAAATCTATGTTAACTATATCTTATGTTTTCTTATTTATTACATAATCTATATTGTTTATATCATTTTCTAAATGTATAAATCAACTGTTCCATTGTTTGCTTAATTTGCAATGCTTTGTGACTTTTATTAACTAGACTGTGTATTGTCTGTTATATTTTCTTATTTATTATATATTACAAATATACTGAATGTCTAACACTGAATGTTTACTGTTATTCTTTAATATTTTTGTTGTAGTAAAAGTCACAAAGCATTGTATTTTTATTCACTAGATAATAAATTGTCTTTCCTTTTTATTATATTAATCATTTTGTTTTGCTTATTTACTGCTTATATTTATCTGTTTCATTGTTTCTTATCTTATTTCTTATATAACCTATAATAAAACTAACTGTATTACAATACTCAACACCTGAATACTTAGCATTAAATAAGTTATATCTATCTTTTTCAAAGACACCTATCTTTTTTGCTTCTTGTATATCCATACCTTTATAAACTCTATATGCTAAGTCCAATGATGATATTTTTAATTTCTGAGCTGGTTTTTGTAAATCATTTTGTTTACAGAAACTTTGTAACTCGCCTACTGGTACATCACATATAAGATCTCTCAAATATCTAAATGTCATATACTCTCTATCTTCATCTTTTTCTGCAATATTTCCAAGTATTGCACTTTTTGTAGTCAAGCTTTTTTCTTTTTGTAAATACTTCTCCAATACTTCAACTGACCTACCATTAAAATGTAATGGTTTATCATTTTGTATTACTTTAAATAAGAATGGCCCATATCCATTAACCATTAGAAATCTACCAATATCTAATGGTATATTTTCATATAATACTGTTTGCCCTTCATATTCATTTAGCACTACTCTAAAGTCTGTATGCACTAATAAATCTCTCCAATCGGTTACTTGATCGTTTAATCTTTCATACATTAGCCTTAAACGAATACCTACTGATGTACTTGGATGAACCAAATATTCCCTATCGTCTGCTCCAAGTACCCTTACTTTATAATTTATGTCATGTGATACAGAACTCAAAGCATCATTTAATATAATACTTGTTACTTTATATTTTACATCATTATAGTCCTTAGTGCCTAACATGCTATATATTTCATCTATCTTACCTCCTATAGCATCCTGTATGCTGATTCTATTATCAACCTTATCTTGTTCATAATCTAATGACATATACTAAACCTCCTATAAGTTTATATACCTAAAATCATTTTTATCTCACTTAATCTTTGCTTATCCTTATCACTTAATCTTGTACCACTTATTAAGTAATTGTAATAACCAAATACTTCATTAGTTATACTCTTATCATTTCCTTCTTCTATCTTCTGAATATTTTTCTTACTATACATTGAAAGTAATTGAGTTAGTTTCAACCAAGTCATATCGTCTACTTCTTTGCATATATAATTCTTTGGAATTTTAATTACCATTGACTTATTGTAGACAGTATCTTTCATATACTTTCTTTGAAGTATATCTAATTTATTTATTGCTTCTTCCATATATTTTTCAGGGTTATGCATTACATTATATAGCATATCTTCCCCTAAATACTTGGTTACCTTAGTTTTATCATTTGTAATATTACTTTTTGTTGTGTAAAAGTTTAATTTGTCAATTTCTAAACATTGTTCATTATGAGCTTCAACCATAACTCTTACGCTTGGCATACTTGTTGTCAACCACATTTTAGTGGCTGGTGTTAAAAATGTAGTATCCAGTAAAAAGTGTAAAAAATTACCTACAAATTCAATCACGTCACTAGTTGCTGGAAGTCCACTTACCTTGTAATTAGGGTTTTCTTCCCATACTCCATTGTTGTAATAATACTTAATCCAAATCTTAGCTTCATCAATTGAGCTACCTATCATAATTCTTTACCTCCTAACTATTGTTAACTCTTTTAAATCAATGTCTACAAGACACTGTATAATAACATTATTGAACATACAATGTTCATGCCCACCTATCATAAGTATATCACTACCTAACCCTAGTAATGATATTATTTCTTTTATATCATATTCTTTAGCATCTGTTAGAAATTTAACTTCCCTAGCCAAATTATCAATATTTATTAGATTAATTGTTATTTGTACGAGTTTATCATATTCAAACAATAAACTTATTGTTTTATCAATTGTCAATACCTTATCTTTATCTGTTATTTCATTTGTCATATAATCAAAATTGATATTAGTTATGTAATCTCTATTTTCTATAAAATCTTGAATTATTTCTGATGGTATAACCTTATACCACCCAAACACTTGATTTTCTACCTTAACACCCATAAGCTCCAAAATGACATATCCCCTTATCTATCTGTTATTATTACTTTTAAATACCTGTCTATTTTTAATACAACACCTATGCTATTCCACCTACTTTGTATCCTTAATACACAATTTGTAACCTTTTTATTTGTCCAATCAATATTTATATTCAATATGTCCTGTACACTTACTATATTGTTATCACTAAATATAAGTTGTATATCTTCTCTATTATAAATTATTAACTCTTTAACCATATTGTCTTTACTTTTAATCTCAATACCATCATCTTTTAATCTCCATTTTCCTAAAGTCATTAACAAATTATCTAATGGTTCATTTATCTTTATCTCAACACCTTTCACATTAACTCCAAGTAGTTCCAACCCTATTTCCCTCCATTACTTAGGTCAAATACAATAATATTAGTGTCTTTTCTTTTACAAATAAAGATATTATCTATATCAATACTTTGTCCTGTCAATTTTTCTCCCATATTAGTCAATTCTATAAATGAGTATACATCCATATAATTATCTCCTAACTTAATATATAATGACCTATCTCCATTTGAATCATTTATATTATTAACAATTATGGCATATAGCTTATTAAATAAAAAATATATTTCAATTCTATTGTCTACATTAACACTAAAACAATCACTTCTATCAATCTTTATTGCACCTACCCACTCAAATTCCTTTTTATAATATTTTTTACCAATGACTATATCAAAATTATCTAATTTAATTTCTTCAACTTTCATGTTACAATTAACCTTTTCTCAATTTATCTTTTTCTTTTCAAATGCCATTTTTCAAAATTCAACTGCCTATTTATCTTCTATCAACTAGTCTATTATCTGAATAATTCTTTATTCTTTAATAAAATTATATGCCTTTTCTCAATATTTATTTCTTAAAATCAAAAATTTTTAATCTAATCAAAATATATTACATAGGTCCATATCAAGGACCCCCACCCATTTTATTTTATGAAAATACCTTTTAAACCTTGAAAATTCCCATTTTCCGGAAAAATACACCCCCAAAATCACAGAATGATACCTGATATTCAATCTCCCTTTCTTACTTAAAATTTTACCAAATTAAGAAAAAGTGTTATTTATCATTTTTACTAATGAATTTTAATTTTTTATTAAATGTCATACCCCACTTTTATTTCAAAAATAAATACTTTTCTAACTAGCTTATAAATTGTTTATAAATCTCTTTAAATTATTATTTATTTTCAAAACCAATTTAAAGGACTATAAATAATTTCTATAGCCCTTTGGTTAAATTCAAATGATATTTTATTTTTAATACCAATTTCTCTTATTCAAATGAATGGTTATTTCTTCATTTTCTATATTTTCACTTACCACAATTCCCCAGTTATCTCTCACTTCTAAAAGTAATAAGTTAGTTATATATTGCTCATTATCAACTAGATCAATTTCTCCATTTAATATCAAAGCTGGAATTATTTTTCTAAATGTTGACTTAACTCCTTCAAGATATATCTCCATATCTTCTTTCTTATTCAACTGTATAGAAATATTATTTTTACGTGCAATTATTTTACACTTAAATATCTTTTTCAAAATAAAAGATATTAACTTTCTATTGGATGTCATTTCCAATAATTGCTCTGTTTTAGCTATTATTTTATATAACAATTCACAATCTATACAATGTATAGAAATCAATTTTTCATTATCTGAGTCTATTTCAAAAGGATCAGACCAACCCATATTATTGTTCAACTCCTATTCCGAAATATATTCTTTTAATTAGTATATGTAAAAGTCTACAACATTTACCATAACTACATATATCTACAGTACCCAATTCTTTACTAGTACCATCATATATTTTAAATAAAACATCATATATTTTCATATCGTATTCGACTAAAAATACATCAGCTGCTGTATTTTTCCCACTCATATCTAAAATTGTTATAATATCTTCCAATGAGTATTCCATATCATTCATAATTATTTCCAAATTTTTAATATCATCATACTCTATATCAAATGTTATAGTATATCCATTTGACAGTGATTCATACTTAACAAAATCTGGACTTAAACCTTTATAATTTAAGTAACTCCTTAATAGAACTTGCATATCTTCTTTGCTTGTCCTTTTAATCTTTTCATTATCCACCATAGTCAATAACTTGTTTATTTCTTCGCAATGTATAACTGCTTCATCTAATGCCATTATCAATCTCCTATATTGTACGCTATCCTAAGTATAAATTTTCCGTTACTCCATATACTTAATTTAATATTAGAATTATCATTGTTATCTAACTTAATACTAAAATAATATATTTCAGTACCAAGGCTATCTAAATTATGTTCCCCAGTCATACCTAATAAATTTCTGTATTCACACAAATTTAGATTATCATTTATTTTTATAATTGTTCCAATCTTATCAAACTCCTTGATAGGAAGTGTTATCTCAAGGAAATAGCATTTATCCCATTTAAAAAAGTATATACTATATCCTTGCTTAATTTTATAAAAATCATGATACATTTCTATACCCAATGATTTTATATATTCATATATAAGCTGTTCACATTCTGACCCTCTGAGATTCCCTACCCTATTATTGACTATCTCATTTTGTATTACTTCTATAAATTGTTTTAAACTGTCTGATTTTACAATTCCTAATTTCTTAAACTTATCTTCCATGTTAACACCAGCGCTGATCAAAATCTAATTAAATAACAAATGTATAATCAAATATACTGAAATTTACAATCACATATTCAGAGTTATATATCTTAAGTCTAAATGTATAATATTCAGACCAATGTTGTCTTAGGTTTTGTTTACCAAGTATTGCCATTAGTCCTCTGTAACATTTTAAATCAAATCCATTTTCAAGAGTGATTATTGATGTCAATTTATCA
>CAVKJF010000075.1:0-5263 GCA_963656615.1 bacterium
AAATAAAGGTGGTAATGCTGATATGAGTCTATTTGATAAAAAATATGATGTTGATAAAGATAAATTAATGAGACAATTTTCACCAGATGAAGGATATTACTATGTTAAGGTTATTGCTGGTAAAAAAGTAAAGATTGACTCTTCTGAGTTAAATTCTAAAACTAATAGGCTTCTGAAAAAAGAAAACCAAGAACTTTCTTCAAATCGTGACTTATTAGAAAAAGAAGCAAAAAGGTTTTATTTAACTGAAAGACAAAGAAAACTTAAAAAACTTGGTTACCCTTGTCATTCTTTTGAGTATCTTGGTGAAGTTCAAGGAAGTATTTCTCCTTTGATGCAAGACTTTTTAGATGATTTAGTTAGTGAAAAAGATGTTTTACTAGGTGTTCATAGAGTTAAAGAAGGGGTTTCAATTGATGATATTGGTGATATATTAGAAAATGGCTTAATAATATCTGGACATTTAGCTGGTGCTACTAATTCTAAAAGAGATTTAGCAAGTACAGTTAGTTATTACCCTGATAATAAAACTATTCTAAAGGAATTGATGTACGCAAATGAATATAAAAATGCATCTGGCTCTATTTTGATTAGGATTCCAGATGAGGAATTAGAAAAAGATAATGACATTTATATTACTACTGGAAATAATGTTAGAGTTAATCCAAAATATATTCTTGGATTTGTTCCTGTTGATAAAGACCATTATGTTGATAGACTTGTTACTAAAGATGATTTAAAGACTGATGTAATACAAAATAAAAAATAGTGCCAATTAGGTACTATTTTCTTGGTTTTAATGTTTTTACTAGGACTTGTTTTTTGCCACATAATAGACATGTTTGTACTATTTCTTCAGTTTCAATAGTAAAGTCAATTGCTTTAGTAAGATTTAATGGTTTCATGGTAAATGTTCTATAATTTTTCTTTTGATTTGATGATGTGACAAAGATATGGTCTTCTTCACTTGTACAAATATTAATACCAAGTTTTTCTTCTAATGATATATCATTTCTAGTATCTTCTTTTGCTGTTCTTAACATATTAACTAATTGTTCTTCTAATTTACTCATATTATCACTTCCAATTGGCGTATATTATACATAAAAAAAGAAGAATTGTCTAGTTTTTTTGCAATTCTTCTTTGTAAGCGTTGATTAGCCCATCTACATAAGCACAACCCATGAAACATACTACGGAATCTTTTTCTTTTAATAATTTGTCAATTGTGCTTTCACTTATTATTTCACCAGAATCAAGTCCTGATAAAATAATTGATGAAGATATTCCAGGATAATCTTCTGGTTTTTCTCTATTACAATCAATTTCAGTTAAATAAGTTTTATCAGCTATTTTAAATGCTTCAATAAACTCATTTTTAAAATCTCTTGTTCTTGAGTATGTATTTGGTACAAAAACAACAACTAATCTTTTGTTTGGATATTTTTGTTTAACAGCTTCTAAAGTTACCTTTATTTCAGTAGGATGATGAGCATAATCATCTATTATGATACTTTCACCTACTCTTTGTTCGGCAAAACGTCTTTTGGCGTTTTTAAATGTCTTTAAAAGTTTTTCTATGGTATCTTTTTCTAAACCTATTTCTTTTACCATAATGATAGCTGCTGTTGCGTTCATTACCATATGTTTACCATATAATGGGATGGTAAAATGTCCATATAATTCATTATTTATATATAAATCAAATGATGAACCGGTTTCTTCTAAGGAAATATTTTTTATTATAACATCATTATTCTCATTAAATCCATAGAATAAAACTTTAGTTTTATAATCGATTTTTCTAACTTCTTCATTATCTCCGTTAGCAACTATTAATTTTTTAGTTTGATTAGCAAATATTTCGAATGTGTTTCTGATATCATCAATATCCTTATAACACTCTAAGTGTTCAGCTTCAATATTTGTGATTATTGAATATGTTGGATGATAAGCTGTGAAATGACGGTTAAATTCATCACTTTCGACAACATAATATTTATTTTCTCTTGTTGCATGGCCATCGCCTGCTCCGATAAAATAGTTGCAACCTACTGTATTTTCTAATAAATGTCTTATAATAGATGAAGTTGTTGTTTTACCGTGAGTACCTGATACTCCTACAGTTGAAAATTCATCTATTACATCGCCCATTATTTCATTATATTTTTTAATAGTTAGACCTAGGCTTTTTACTCTTTGCATTTCTGGATGGTCCTCTTTAAAGGCTACACTATAAGTTACAATAGTATCAGGACTTATTTCGTGATTACCATCATAATATATAGGAATATTTCTGGCCTCTAAACCATCTTGAGTAAATTTATGACCTTTTGCGTCATCATAGCCAGATACGTCGTTTCCCAAATCACTTAAAATTTGAGCTAAAGTTGACATTCCAGTTCCTTTTATACCAATGCAATAATATTTCATTTTCATACACTCCTTGTTACTTTTAGTATACAATATTTATTTTTGGAAGTAAAGTTATCTATATATACTATATGTTATATTAGATATTTTTAGAAAGAAAAAGATTGAACTTTATTCAATCATTTTAGTTTTCTTTATTTTCTTGGCTGTTAGCTCTTGCTGCTTTTCTTTTATCACGACATTCTTTACATCTCTTTGGTTCGTTATTTAAACCTTTTTCTTTGTAAAATGCTTGTTCTCCAGCAGTAAAAACAAATTCATTTCCACAGTCTTGACAAACTAATGTCTTGTCTTCGAACTCCATCGTTTACCTCCTTATTAATAATTGGACTTATGAAAAGGATATAGTTTCCAGTCTCAATAAAGAGGAAAAATAATAGCCAATTTTATATCAAAAATCCAGTGATATCTCACATTTAATAATATAACATTTTTGGTAAATTTATGCAATGTGTAGATAACAATTTTACATTTTGTGTTGACTCTTTACTTTTTGATAGGCTTTTCTACTGTCTTCTACTGTTGCTATTTTAGTATCTGCCATGTGCTCAATTTCATATATTGCTAAGGCATAATAGTTGGCATAATTATCAGATACACCAGTTTTTAAGTCTTCATTTAAACGTCTCATAGCAAGTGATGGTATTTTTCCGGTGACGTTAGTTCCAAAACTGTTTGTTATAACAGAGTTTAGTATTGAACGCATTGTTCTTCTATATAATATATCTTCTTCAGTTTCTTTGTCTACCAAACTTAATTCTAGGTCAATTAAAGCAATATGGTCTGAAAATAAGATGTTATCCCCGCCAATGTCTTCTGTTTTTATATGATGTTGTGATAAAGTACGTACTTCTTTTTTAATTCTATTTAAGGCATTCTTTAATACTTCGATTCTTGTTTCTTGAGGTATTTCATCTAGGCTTACTCCTGGCATTATTGTTGATGTATATCCATATAGTTCGTTTTCACTTCTGAAAATATTTTTTGGTATGGCAATTGATGGTGTGTCAGTTATTTCTGATAAAACTTCTAATGTTTTTAACACTTCTTGATTTTCTCTTGCAGCTAACGAATAATATTCTTCATTTAATATTTTTAAATATTCGTCTTCATTATAACGATATATTGTGCTACAACTTCCTTTCGCAACAATATCTTTTTCTTGTAAATTTAAATCGGCTACAGAATTAATAATAGTTTGCATAGTATCCTCCCTTTTTATGGCGCCTATTATAACATAAAATAAAGAAAAAATAAAGCTTTAATTGATATTTGCTTTATTTTGTTCCCTTTCTAATTTAGAGTATATGCAACCACAGTAGTCTTGACGATATAAATTATACTCTTTTGATAATTCAATACTTCTTTTGTAACCGTTTTTCTTTTTAAAATCAGAATATAAGTAATTAGCTTGATATTTTTCGGATAAATTTTCTCCTATTTCATTTAACCAGGAAGTCATTTTATATGGACTTAGGGTTAGTGTTGTGGCAAAGAAATCAAAATTTTTTTCTTTCGCAACTTTAGCTGTTTCTTCTAGTCTTAATTCATAACATTTGTAACAACGTTTACCGCGTTCTTTTTCTTTTTCTAGACCTTTAGCTATTTGAAAAAACTCTTTTGGTTCATATCTTGAGTCGATTATATTAATAGGATATTTAAAAGTTAATTTTGATATGAATTTTTTTAATTCGTCTAGACGTTTTTGATATTCTTTTTCTTCAGTAATATTTGGATTATAATAAAGAATTGAAATTTTAAAATGTGAGGCTAATCTTTCTAATACAGCTGATGAACAAGGTGCACAACAAGCGTGTAATAACAAACTAGAACCTTCTTTTGAATTTAAAATTTGTTCTTCCATTAATTTTTCATAATTCATAAGTATCACTTCTTTTCGCTTCGTATTATAGCATATTTTTTCTTTCTTTAGTATATAAATTACTATGGAAAATATTGTTTTTAGTTTTTTAGTGACAACTTTAGCGGGATTTAGTACTTTACTTGGTATTATTCCGTGTTATTTAAATAAGACTAGAGAAAGTGTTATTAGTAAGTCTTTGGCTTTTTCGGCTGGTGTTATGTTAATGATTTCATTATCTTCTTTAATTCCAGAGTCGGTTTCTCTACTCTCTTTTAAATATAGTTATATATTTATTTTTATTATTGTATTTATATTTGTTGTTTTAGGTATTTTATTTTCTTCTTTTATTGATCAAAAAATTGAAGAACGTTTTACTAGTAATAAACTTTATAAATTGGGGCTTATTTCAATAATTGCTCTTTGTTTGCATAATATTCCGGAAGGTATTACTACTTTTATTTCAACTAGTAGCAATGTTAGGCTTGGTATTACTTTATCTATTGCGATAGCGCTACATAATATTCCAGAAGGTATTTCTATAGCTGTTCCAATATATTTCGCAACTGGTAGTCATAAAAGAAGTTTTTGGTATACATTACTATCTGGTTTTTCAGAATTACTTGGAGCTGTACTTGCCTATTTATTTATTGCTAGATATGTAAATAACTTTGTTCTTTCTTTAATACTTGGTATTACGGCTGGAATAATGATACATATAAGTGTATATGAACTTTTACCTAATTCTTTGGCATATAAAAAGAGAAAAGACACTATATTATCTTTTCTACTTGGAGTTTTAGTAATGTTTATTTGTGAGACTTTGATTTAGTTATCTAAATCGCAATGATATTTTGTAATAGTACCGCGAGCTGTTTCTACTTTTGACTTTTTAGCTTCGCACCAGCTTGGACAGATAACAGTATCTGTTTGAGCGTTGTAATGTGCGGAACAGTCTCCGTCATCTTC
>CAVKJF010000076.1:0-5181 GCA_963656615.1 bacterium
ATATTAGATAGTAGATATACTAATTATTTAAATTTTATTGGGGAGGATAAGAAATGAAAGTAAGTGCTTCTTTTTTAAGCTGTAAAGACTTGATTAAAGATTTAGTTAAATTAAATGAGACTGATGTTGATTATATTCATGTTGATATTATGGATGGGAAGTTTGTAAAGAATAAGACTATGCCATTTAGTGAGATGAGAAATATTTATAAATATACTTCTAAGAGATTAGATGTTCATTTAATGGTAGCAGATCCAAGTAAATATATTCCTTTATATGCAGAGTTGAATACAGAATATATAACTTTTCATGTCGAAGTTGATCAAAATATTGAAGAGTGTTTAGAGCTTATTCATAAGTATTCTATTAAGGCTGGTTTGGCAATAAAACCTGATACTAAAGTAAGTGAATTAGTTCCATATTTGCCATATATAGATTTAGTTTTAATTATGAGTGTTGAACCTGGTAAGGGTGGACAAGAGTTTATTGTTGAGACAAGTAATAAGATAAAAGAAGTTAGAGCTTTACTTGATGCATATAATTCTAAGGCTGTTATTAATATAGATGGTGGAGTTAATGATAAGAGTAGAAGTTTATGTGATGGTGTTGATATAGTTACTTCTGGTAGTTATATCGTAAGAAGTGATGATTTCCAAGAAAAAATTAATAGTTTAAGATAGTACCTATACGGGTGCTTTTATTTTGTTTTTTAGTATGGAAAGTCATTTTATTATGTGTTATAATGAAGACAATAGGAGGCTGGTTAGTGATGAATAATAATGTTAATCCTAATGAAAATTTGAATCAAAATAATAATTTGGCACAAGGCTCTACTAATAGTGTTCCAACTGCTGTTAATAATAATCCAGTTCAAAGTAATAATGTAGTAGATAATGTGGCAGTTAATAATAATCCTGGTGTAGTTCAGAGTGTTACTGATACAAATACTAGTGTTGGTGTTTCTAATGATATTACTAATAATGTTAGTACTGTTAGTACTACAAGTGCTGGGGCTAATACTGAACAACTAGAAAGTACGGATAATACAAAAAAGGCTGATGAAAGATTTAGTTTATTTAAACAAAAAGATGATAAGAAAACAACTCCAGTTATTATGTCTAAACAGATGTCTGATAAACTAGAGGCTGAAAGAAGAAAGCAAAGAGAAGAAAATGAAAAGTATGAGGCTAAGCCAGTTAGTAAGTTTAAGTATGCTTCAATGATTATTTTCTTTATATTTATGTTTGCTTTGGTTTTCTTTTTACCTGATATAACTAATTATATTAATATTAAGAAAGATTTAAAGGCGCAAGAAAATGCGCCAGCTATCACAACAGGACTATTAACTTGTAGACTTGATAGAACTACAGATATTTTTAATATTAGTTATACAGCACAATTTAGCTTTACTGATAGTAAATTAAATAAATTGTCTTATGTTACTTCTACTGAGGGTGACGCTATTGTTGATAGTGATCAATTAGATAGTCTTTTAAATAAGTGTAAATTACTTCAAAATGAAGTTGGTTCATTAGCAGGAGTAAAAGTTAGTTGTAATCAGTCTGAAGGTACTGTTGTTGAAACACAAGATTTTACTTATTCATTAATTAATAAGGAAAGCATTAATTCAGCTTATATAGAAGCTGGTGGTGTTTATCCTGAGTTTGAAAATGAACAAAATATAGATGTAATTGAAAAGAATATGAGTGCATCTGGTTATAAGTGTGAAAGAACCTCATCATAATTGCCAATATATGTAAAGTATTGTAAACTCTTTGTAAATATGTTATCTTTGTATTTACAGGGAGTTTTTTTATGAAATTTTATAAATACGCTATTGTTTGTTTAATAGCTTTATTAATAATGACTTATATAGATGTTGATAAAAAAGATGTCTATAAAGAGTATGTATATGCTTCTAATGAAATAATTATAGATGATGAATTAGATAGTGATGTTGAAGAGATACTTGATAATAGTGATGATGAAGTCGTTGATGATGTGTTAGAAATTCAACTTGGCAAATTATCCAGATATGGACCGGATTGTTATTTATGTACTGGTTATTTAGCCTATGGTCTTTATGTTGGATCAGGTACAATTTACTATAATGATAACTATTATGGAAATGTTAGAATACTAGCGGGAGATAAGTCTTATCCTTTTGGAACTATTGTTAGGGTTAGTTATGATATGGATTCTTTTTTAGGAATTGTATTGGATAGAGGAGGCTCGATAGGCTTTAATGGTAAAGCGTTATTTGATTTACTTTATCCTAATGAATATTTAGCTAATAAAGATGGAGTCAATTATAATACCAAATTTGAAATACTTAGATATGGATTTTAGTATTGATTAACAATTAAGTTTATTATAAAATTAAAGTGAAGTAGTAATTTACTTCTTTTATCTTGAAAAAAAATAGGTTTTGTGTTATAATAAGCGGCAATTGGAAAGGGTTTGGATTGTATATGGATAGAGAAATTTTGGAAAAAATTTTACAGAATGCTAAGGAAACTTCTATTAAAAAATTATCTGATGATGAGATTATAGAAATGGTAGCAGAAACAGAAGAAAGCTTAGGCAAAGAACTTACTGGTTATGGAAAACATGATAGACCTTATCGTCAATATTTTGATGAAGAAGTTTTAGAAAAAGAGTTTCCTAAAGAAAGACTTAGTACATTGGCTTTAAAAAAGGCTAATGAGATGCGTGATACTGTGGCATATCGTTGCGATAGATTAATTACTTTTGGTGATTTGGTTGATAACAGTGTAGAATTTGCTTATGCATTAAAACATAAATTCAATGTTGAAAAAGGTGATATTATTGTGATGTGTACACCTTCTGTTCCGGAATCTATTTATGCTTTTTTTGCAGCTAATCTTATTGGCGCAACTGTTAGACCAATTGATCCTATGAGTAATAGTGACGCTATAGAAAAATGTATGGAAGAATCTAATTCTAAACATTTAATTGCATTAGATTTGACATATCCACAACTTAAAAATATTACTGATGCTGATAATGAACGTAAGGTTATTTATCTTCCAATAAAGGATTCTTTACCTTTTACTTCTTTACCAAAGAAGTCTATAATTAGTTTAATGGAAGGTATTTCTAAACTAAAAATTAAGTTGGATAATAATGAAAATTGGGTAAGTTTTGAAGAAGTTATTGAAGGATTACAAAGTAAGAATATACATATCGAAGATGTTGCAGAACCATATGTTGAAAATGAAAATGTTGCGATTTTTCAAACTTCAGGTTCTACTGGTAAATCAAAAGGTGTTGTGACAACAAATGAAAACTTTTTAAGCTCTGCTTTTAAACAATTGTATTCTGAATTTGATATTGATGAACATGATTCTATGTTTAATCCTATGCCACCTTCTAGTTCATATTTCTGGTATGATATAGTTCTAGCAATAATATGGGGAGTTACTACTTCTTTAAGTCCATTGTTTGATCCAATTAATTGTACTAAGGAATTTTTAAAAGACGAAAGTTCGGTTATATTACTTGGACCATTATTATTAGAAAGAATTTGTGATTATGTAAAAAAAGAAGAAGCAAAAGGAAGAAAAGTTGATTTTTCCGGTAAACGTCATTTGATTTCTGGTGGTGATTTATTAGAATTATCTTTAGAGCGAGAAACTAATATGATCATGAAAAAGACTGGTAGCGTCGCTATTGTAGAGAATGCATTAGGTACGTCTGAAACTTGTGGTCCAGCTCTTAATCCAAATGGTGTTTTAAAAAATAAAAAAATTTATTCTGAAGGATCTGTTGGAGTTGTTTTTCCAGGAAATGATATGGCTGTATTTGCTTATGATGAAGAAAATAATATAAGACAAGTTGATGCGCCAGATTATGATAATGGTCTTATGTATTATGAAATTGGTGAGATTTGTTATAATGCGGCTAATCCAAATGTGTTTAAAGAATATTATAAAGATGAAGAAAGTACTAATTACGCCTTAGTTAAACATACTGATGGAAGTAAATGGTATCATACTGGAGATTTAGGATATTTGGATCCATCTGGACATGTATTTTTTGCTGGTAGGAAATCTGGTTTAATAATAAGAGATGGTCATAAAGTATGGGCGCCAAAAATAGAAAATGTTGTTAAAAGTGTTGAAGGTGTAGTTGACTGTGCTGTTATTGGTGTACCAAGCAAAAAGGATAAAGAAACTCCTGCTTGTTTTGTTGTATATGATTCTGATGTTAATCCTGAGATGAAGCAAAAAATAGAACAGGGCATTCATGGTAAAATATCTGCTGAATTAGATTCTATGCATGTTCCTACTTTTTATCAAGAACTTGATAGTATTCCTCGTAATTTAATGATGAAAGCAAAAATTCATGAATTAGAAGAAATTTATAAACAGTCTTCTAAAGATACAGAAAAGAAATCTGGTAAAACTTTATTTAAAAGAATACATGAGAAAAATAGTTAAGACTTCGGTCTTTTTTTCTTTGTTGCTAGGTGTTATAATATTAGCATAATAAGGTGGTTGCAGATATGACTGATATTACTTTTACAATTTGTAGTTTTATGTATGTATTAATTTTATTACTGGTTTTCTATGCAAAGAAAAGATCTAATCATCCAGAAACAAGAATTTTTGGTAAACTATTAATTCTTACTTTATTTGGTGCTGTTTTTGAATTTATAAATTATCTTTTACTTTGTTTTAATGTTGACTATAACAGTATCATATATACTATTAGTACAAAACTTATTTTGTTATATTATATTTTTTGGGTTTCTTGTTTTTCAATGTATATTAATATTATTTCAAAACGAGAAAGTAGAAATAAAATATATAAATATATATTTTTATCTCTTTCTATAATTGAATTTATTTTACCATTATCATATATTAAAACATCTGATTTATTGATTCCAAGCGGACTAGCTGTACTTTTTATATATGCATTGACCGGTATTTATGTAGTCCTTTCAATAATTAAAATTGCTAGGACGTTTAATCGTGCTAGTTTAAAAAAATATATTCCATTAATAGCATTGTTGGTATTAGGAGTTTCAGCAACTATTATTCAATTTTTAAAGCCTGAGTATTTGTTGTTACTTTCTGTGCATGCTATAACTGTTTATATAATGTATTTCACAATTGAAAATCCAGATATGAAAATGGTTGAAGCTTTACAGAA
>CAVKJF010000077.1:0-5180 GCA_963656615.1 bacterium
ACTATATATTAGTAAGCACTTTGAGTCTGGAGCATAATGTTTATATTTCATTCCTGGTGAAAGTACTTTTTCGTTTTCTTTTATTTCTCCTAAAACGTGAGAATCTACTATTACTTTCGCAACAGTTTCTAAATCTTCTTTAGTAATTTTCCCCGGTCTTAAAATATGAATCGTATTATCTATTACTCTTATTACAGTTGATTCTACTCCTATATCAGTTTGACCTGCGTCAATAATATAGTCTACTCTGTCACTAAGTTCATTAAAGATATCTTCTACATTAGTTCCAGATGGTTTTCCTGATATATTTGCTGAAGGTGCCGCAATTGGAGTATTAGATAATTCTATTAAGTCATGAGCTATTTCATTACTAGGCATTCTTATTCCTACTGTATCTAAGTTACCAGTTACAATATTTGGTACTATATCTTTTCTTTTTAAAATTATAGTTAAAGGTCCTGGAAAAAACTTTTCCATTAATTTATATTCAATGTCATTAATATCTTTAGCTATTCTTTCTACCATGTCGATACTTGAAACATGTAAAATTAAAGGATTATCTTGCTTTCTACCTTTCGCAATAAATATATTTTTAACGGCAGGAGCGTCTAGTCCATTTGCACCTATTCCATAAACTGTTTCAGTTGGAAAAAGAACTAGTTTACCAGATTTTATATATTGAGCAGCCTCTTTTATATTATCTTTATTATAAGTTGTTTTACAATCTAGATACTTAGCCATATACGTATCACCTCGGCTTATAATTATACTACTATTTTTAATATTTTCAAGAAAAGAGAGTTTATTTATAGATTAATTCATACTATTAAGTTATAATTATTTAAGGTGATAGAATGATAAATACATGGCAATTTTGGGTAGTTATATATTTAATAGCGGGAGTTTTATTTGCCCAAAAGTTTAAGTCCGCTAATCGTAATATGAAGAACGCTGGTTCATTAACTATTTTGTTAGAACTATTTACAGGTGTTTTTTCATTACTAATGATTCCTGTTTTTGATATAAAATTTGATATTAATACTAATGTATTGTTGACGCTTTTGATAGTTGTATTTATATATGCAGTTACTGATAGATTAAACATTGAAGCTAGATATGGATTAGATCCTTCTACATTCAGTATGTTAAAACAACTATCTACTGTTTTTATGATTATATTTGGATTTATGTTTTTAAAAGAAAAATTTGTATTTAGCAAATTACTTGGTACAATATTTATCATTGGTGCGAATATAATACTGGCTTATGATAAAGGTAAATTTGCTATAAATAAATATTTTATTATGTCATTTGTATCAAACTTTTTATTTGCTGTTGCGATGTTAATCAATGTTGATTTATCTGATCATTTTAATTTAGCTTTTTATACTTATATTACAGTTACTATTCCTTCTATTTTAATATTTATTTTTGGTAGACATAAGATAGCTGATATAAAAGAAGAATTTAAACTATGTAAAAGAAAAGATTTTATAATAGCGGCTTTTTCTTGGGCATTAATGTTAAATGCATCTATTAGAGCTTATCAACTTGGTAGTGTTACTGTTGTTGCTTCTCTATTTGCTTTGACTGCTATTCTTAATGCTTTAGTTGAATTTATATTTAATCATAATAAAAATAAGTTTATACAAAAAGTAATTGCAGCGACATTAATAATAATTGGAGTGATTCTTGTCAATGGATGAGAATCTTTTTTATATATTACTTACTACTTTTTTCTATGCTGTTTCTAGAAATATTTAGGATAATTCCAATACTTGCCATACTTACTAATAAAGAGGAGCCACCATAACTTAAAAATGGTAAGGTTACTCCGGTTACTGGTATCATACCAATTACTACCATTAAATTCATTAAGGACTGAAATATTATTTGAAATATCATACCAAATGATAGGTATTTTGAAAAAGAATCTTTTGCTCTTAAAGATATTTTTATACCTCTATATAATATTATGGAAAATAATCCCGCTACAATAAAGGCTCCTGCTACGCCGAACTCTTCGGCTATAATTGAAAAAATAAAATCAGTTTGTGGTTCTGGTAAGTAAAAATGTTTTTGAACGGAGTTTAAAAAACCTGTACCAAGGAGTCCTCCTGGACCTATGGCATATAGACTTTGAATTATTTGAAAACCTGTTCCTAAAGCATCATTCCAAGGATTAATAAAAGATGTGATTCGATCCATTCTATATGGCGCAATTACTACTAATATTGCAATACCAATGATGCCTAATACTCCCATACCTATAAAGAATTTCATATTTACACCAGCAATAAATAAAAGTGAAATTATGGACATAACTAATATTACGCCTGTACCTAGGTCTGGTTGTAACATAATTAGAAAGAAAAATAATAAAGTGATACCAAGAATAGGAAATACGCCTTGTTTATAACTCTTTAGGAACTTATTACTGTTTGAAAGATATTTACTTGTAAAAATTATTAAACCGAGTTTAGCGGCTTCACTAGGTTGTATTCCTAATGGACCTATACCAAACCAGGATCTTGAACCATTTCTAATACTACCAATACCTGGTATTAATACAGCAATTAATAAAATTAGACAAACGGTAATTATTAAATTTGCCTTTTTATAATATACTTTATAATCAATTCTAGAGACTACTATCATTATAATAATACCAAGCAGTAGAAATATAGACTGATATTTTAAGTAATGAAAGGAATCATTAAATTTATACTCTGCCCAGATACTAGAAGCAGAATATATCATAACTGTACCAAGAATAGATAAAATGATTACCGCTATTAATAGTACTTTATCAAGTGTCTTTTTCATTTTATCACCTATTAAATTATATTTTATTTAAATCTTATTATGAAAAAAAGAGACTGCTTGGTCTCTTAGGTTATAACAAGTTAATCATTCATTTTCTCAATATTGTGTTCTAATTTATCAGAATTAATTAAGTTAATAGTAGATTCTGGATAGATTTTATAACTCTTTAACTTATCAATATCTATCCAATAAAAATATTGATTATCATTATCTTTACAAACAAATCTATCACTATTGATGATTCCTTTATAAATACCTTTGTAACAAAAACTATATTGTGTTATTTTTTTGTTGTCTTTTGTTACAAAGTTTTCTTGTATAGCGCATAGTTTAAAGTCTATATCATATCCTATTTCTTCTCTTACCTCTCGTTTAATTGCCGTAAGACTATCTTCATAAAATTCAATTCTGCCACCAGGTAGTAAAAAATAATCTCTACCATCTTCAACTTTAAATAATAAAATCTTACTTTTATCTTCATTTAAAATAATTGCTGAAGCTCTGGCATTAAATCTATAATTATCTTTTTCAAAATCAATATTCAAAGTTATCACTTCCTTTAATAAAATTATAACATGTAACCCTTTGGAAAAACTAGATTTATTAATTAAAAAGAGACCGCTTGGTCTCTTAGATTACTTCTTCAATATCACGATTATGTTGTTTATTTTTATTATTGCCTTTATTATTTCTTTTGTTTTTATAGAACTGGTTGTTATTCTTCTTGAATTTATAGTTCTTTTTATATTTTTTTGGAGAAGATGCTTTTACTTCTTTTTCTTTTTGTACTTCTTTTGTTTGTTGAACTTGGGCATTTTTCTTCTCATCTTTAACAGGAGCATCTTTTACAATTATTTTTTCCGCTTCAGATGGTTTTGGTAAATTTTCATCTTCTTTTACATTATCAACTATAATAACTGGTTCTATTTCAGTATTATTGCTTGGCATTGCACTTATATCATTTATAGGTGAAGTATATGTTTCAACATTTTCCATTTCAGGAATACTTGTTTCTGGTTGTTCTTCTGTAATCTCTGGAATCTCTGTTACTGTTTCTTCTATTGGATTTTCTTCTTGAACGTCTTCATTTGAAACAACTTCTTTATTTTCTTCTACTGAAACTTCTTCACTTTCTACTGAAGCAGTTTCCTCATTATTAATTGGAGTTTGTTCTTCACTTGTTTCAGTAGCTTCATTATTCTTAGAAAGCATATCATCTAATTCTTTTGTTACTACTACTGGAGTTTTCTTCTTGAAAAGATTTCCGATAAAGGCAAACTTTGACATTTGCTCTTCAATAGCTTTGTTTTTAGCAGCTAATCTTTTTTCTTCTTGCTCTTCTAGTTCTTTGCGAACAACTCTATATTTATATAAAATTTCATCTGATACAATAATAAATGTGCTTATATCATTTTCAGTATCTTCATTATATAATATTGGCTTACCAGTTGAATCATGAGCATCAAGTAATTCTTCAATTCTTGGTACTTCAATGACATTATATTTACTTTCATCAATGGTATCAGCTGTTTTACTTGATACTATTGCTCGATCATATTCTCTTAAAATACTTTTTATAGTTGCTTTGTAGACATCCGTTTTACTTCTATTAGTTAAGAAGTTATAAATAACAATATAAAGTAAAGCTAAACTTAGAAGTCCAACAATGATACCTAGGACTAAAGCTACTGGTTTTTTGATTTGAGACATGTAGTTTCTTTCAAGAGTACCAGAGTTATTTATATCACTAGTATCAATACCAATATTTATGGTTTGTTCTGACATAGGTATAGCAATTACTAGTTTGCTCGACTTCTTGAAGTCTTCTTTTAGTAATGGGCTTTTTCCTGTAACATCAATATTAAATGTTATAACTAACTTACTATTTACAGATAAAGCATATTCTTTTTTGAAAGCATTTACATAATTATTATATTCATCATAGTTAATACTTACATCCTGATCTACTCTAAAACTACCTCCTGTTACTTTTTCTTTTGTATCTTTAACAAGTAGAGATGGTCTTTTATATAATACTTTGTTATTGTCATTTGGATCTGAAATTATTAGGTCTGCTGATACTTTGTAATTATATGTATATTCCATTTCTTCTTCAGAATGCATTTCATAAGTAAATGTTGGTACTATATCTTTAATGATACTAGCAACATATTGCATGTCTTTACCTAAATATTGTTCTTGATAATAATTATTTTCTTTTAGAAATACTTTATAATCAATATTTCCTACTTCGTTGTAGCCAATGATTGATTCTTCTTTAGTATACATTGAACCTTTTAATACTAGTACGGTTAAACCTAACATAATTAATGTTGAAATTAACATATAAAATA
>CAVKJF010000078.1:0-4997 GCA_963656615.1 bacterium
GGAATATATAGTTCCTATTACTAATGGTGTTGGTAGTAAAGAGTTGAATGCTGGTAATTATTCTGTTACTGCTGAAGTTTTAGGATATGATAATAATACGTTAAGTCCTAGTAATATTACAGTTTCTAGTGATGTTTCAACATACGAGTTTACTGTAGCGGCTACTGGTAAGTTAACGTTACATGTTTCTGATAATGGTACAATATATGGTGTACCAATTATTTCGGCAAGCTTTTATAGATGTGATGCATCTGGTAAGGTATATGGTGAAAAATTAACTACTGATATGTCTGGCATGGTTGTTTTTAATAATGTTCCATATGCAAGTACTAATGCGCCTTTTGTTTACTTTAAACAAGTAGAAGGGGATTTAGAACATAATTTTAGTAAAGATGTACAAAAAATAGCTTTAGATAAGGGAGAGATAACTTTAGAAATACTAAATGCTCCTGCACCTGAGAGAACTTTTAAATTGACTGATGCTAATTATGCAGGATTACCAATTGAGGATGGCGAAATAATTCTTAAAGAAGTAGTTTGATATTTTTAAGCAATATGATATACTTATTATAGTAGATGATGATAGTGAGGTTGCAGTATGAAAGATGAAAATAAAGATAAATTAAATGAGTTTGGATATGCAGAAGTAGTAGGAACTGTTATAATGATTATTTCGAGTAGTTTCTTTATTGCTGGTATATTAATTGCGTTATTAAGTTAGGAGGAAGAAAATGAAAAAGTATTTATTACTATTTTTCAGTTTCTTTTTTCTTTTTCCGTTTGGTGTTAATGCTTTAGATTTGAAAAAGACGTATGAAGAAGCTAAGTTAGCATGTATAGATGATATTTATACTGTACTTCCTAGTTATGATGATACCGGTGAAATTACTGGTTCTTTGTTTTTATATGATGAAAATGGACAAAGTGTTCTCTTGAAACGAGATTTAAATAATAAGGACATTTATAAAAAGAATGCATCAGAACTTGAAAGTACTGATATTAAAGCTACTATTAGTTCGTCTGGTTTGATGGTAACTAAATATGATGATAATAATAATGTTTTGTTTGAAAAAAAATATGGTGGTACTAGTCGCGATTACTTAAATGATACATTTAATAGTTTTGATGATAAAGGTATACATGATGGGTATATATTACTTTTTAGTAGTTATTCTACAGATTTTGATGTTAAGGCTGGAAGCATTATGATAAAAATTAATCTTAATGGAGATCTTGTTTGGCAAAAAAATACTAATGATTATCTTGATAGTACGAACCATTTGACCTTTTATGGTGGTTCTTTTAATTCCTCTAAAACACAAATATGGAAATATGAAACTGGAACGGTGTGGCAATATGATACAAATTTAAATAATATTATTTCTATTGCTTTTAGTTATACAAAAGATGGAGTAATTGATGGCGTTCTTGTAATTGGATATAAAATTGATAATGAAAAACAAATTGGCACAATTATAAAGTATGATTTGGATGGTAAAGAAATATTTAGAAGTAGTTATGAAGGTTCTTTAGGAAGTATATATACTAGTGTTATAAGTAGTAAGAGTGTTGATGGTATATATGATGGATATGTAGTGTCCGCTAGTTTATCTGATGGAAAGAACGCTATTATAAAGTATGATTATTCAGGAAAAATAGTATGGAAAGATATTTTCTCAAATGGTATGGGAATTAATTTTAATATTATTGAGAATTATGACTCTAATAAAAAATTTAATGGATATTTATTGTATTCCAATGCTGTTGAAAGTGGTTTTTCTGAAACTGTAAAAGATACTTGTAAAGATTTGTCATTGGTAAAATATACGTATGAGAGTTACCTAGTAGAAAAAGAGGCAACTGATGAAGGTGATATTGTTGTTAGTAATGATAAAGCTTATCCAGGAGATATTGTAAGAGTTAGTGTTACGCCAAAGGAAGGATATACATTAAAGAGAATTGTTGTTATGGATGAAGATGGCAAAGAAATAGAAGTTAATGAGGATGGAACATTTGTAATGCCAGAGGGTAAAGTTACTGTTGTGGCTTTATATAATAGGATTAGTAATCCTGAAACAGTATCAGCTTGTTATGTAGTGCTTGGTGTTATTTTATTAATTAGTATTGGAACATTGATTGTTAGTAAGAAAAATAGAGAAAGTGAGTGATTATAGTTATGAAAAAAGTATTGTTTGTAATTTTATTTGCTTTTTCTTTAATTTTACCTTTTAGTGTTGATGCATTAGATTTAAAACAGACGTATAAAGAAAATTTTAAAAAGTGTTATGAGCCAACACTTATTTTTCCAAGTTATGATAATTCTGGTAATTTTGATGGCTATTTATTTTCTGGTAATGTTGACAATAAATATGTGATGTTTAAGTTTGATTTAAATAATAAAATTGTTTATGAAAAAACAGAAGAAGAAGTAAATGATGATAATATTTATATTCAAAATAATGACTCGGGCAATACATCAGAAAAACTACCTATAATTAAGTATGATGGTAACGATAAAATTGTTTTTAAAACTGAATTTGGCGGTTCTGGTTATGATGAATTTGCATTTGCTTTTAAAAGCTTTAATGATTCTGGTGAACATGATGGGTATGTAATGTTCTTTTTTTCGAAATCATTGGATTTAAATATTAAGCCAGGTTTTATTTTGGTAAAAATTGATTTAAAAGGAAATTTAGTTTGGCAAAAAAATATTAATGATTGGTACTTTGGTGAAGGTTTTGCTAATTTAATAAATATTAGTAGCAGTGATGATTTTATTATTGATTTTACTTTAGATGAAATAAGAAAAAGAGTTACAGATGAATCTGGTAGATATACTAAAACTGTTTGGCAGAAAAATATGAATATAAGCCCTTTTAGTATTAATTATAGTTATAATAAGGACGGAGTATTTGATGGTGCTGTTGTTGCTGGGGTTACTGAGGATGGAAAAGCAACAATAATAAAATATGATCTTGATGGTAATGAAGTGTTTAGAAGTAATTATGATACTGATTTAGGATGCGGTTATACTAGTGTTATGAGTAGTAAGTATATTGATGGTACGTACGATGGTTATATAATGACAACTTTGTTGGAAAATGGTAAAAGTGTAATTGCAAAGTATGATTATTCAGGAAAAATAGTATGGAAAGATGAGTTTGACTCAGGTTTGAAGATATTTTTTATTAGACAGAATTATGATGAATTAGGTAATCCAAATGGTTCTTTACTTTTTCCTATGTTATATGATGATGAAAATACTTGTTCCTGGTCAGTTTTTAAATATACATATGCTAATTATCCGATAGAAAAAGAAACATCTATTGAAGGAGATATTGTTGTTAGTAATGATAAAGCTTATCCAGGAGATATTGTAAGGGTTAGTGTTACGCCTAAGGAAGGGTATACATTAAAGAGAATTGTTGTTTTGGACGAGTCTGGTAAAGAAATAGAAGTTAGTAAGGATGGAACATTTGTAATGCCAGAGGGTAAAGTTACTGTTGTTGCTTTATATAATAGGATTAGTAATCCTGAAACAGTATCAGCTTGTTATGTAGTGCTTGGTGTTATTTTATTAATTAGTATTGGAACATTGATTGTTAGTAAGAAAAATAGAGAAAGTGAGTGATTATAGTTATGAAAAAAGTATTGTTTGTAATTTTATTTGCTTTTTCTTTAATTTTACCTTTTAGTGTTAATGCATTAGATTTGGAATTATCTTATGAAAACACTTTATCTGGTGTGTGTAGTGATGGCAAATGTTACAATAATTGGAAACCTGAAATAATACTAAGTTATGATAATAATGGCAAAATTGATGGTCATTTATTAATGTTTTATGATGGTATGAATAAATACGATTTAAATGGAAAACTTGTTTATACTAAAACTGCCACAGAACTTAATGATGCTGCATGGTTTATAGAAGCTGAAAACGTTGATAGCGAATATAGTTCTAGTGTAAAAGGTGACTCTGATATTGCGATAACTTTTTATGATGAAAATGATGAGGTCCGTTTTGAAAAAATTTATGGTGGTTCAGGAATAGAATTTTTTGATAATTATATACCTACTTTTGATAATACTGGTAAACATGATGGATATATGTTTTTTATAAATTCTACATCAATTGACTTAGGGTTAAAAAAAGCAGGAAATATAATTGTAAAATTTGATTTAGATGGTAATGTTTTATGGCAACATAATAATATTAAAAATGATAGACTTGTTTATAATGATGATGGTAGTATTAATTCTTATTTTGATGCTGGAGTAGATGCTGTTTTTAGAAAAACATTATCTGGTGATGTTATAAGTAATAATTATATTAAAAACAGGCAAGATTTTGTATCTAGTTATAACAATTCTAATTCTGTTGATGGAGTTGTTGCTACTGGTATAGGATTATGCAGTCAGGGTTGTTATTATGCATATGCAGTTAAGTATGATTTACTTGGTAATGCGGTTTTTGAGACAGATCAAGAATATAGTTGCCAGTATAATAAAATATTTAACAGTAAAAATGAGTTTGGTATTAATGATGGATATATTGCAGTTGGTTCTTGTCCATTTAAAATTTTTCCTGTTGTAAAATATGATTATTCCGGTAAGGAGATATGGCGTTATAAGTCTGATGATGCTAAAAATATTTCTTTATTTGACATAACTGAAAATTATAATGATGATGGTGATTTTAATGGTTATGTAGTCATTGGAACCATGGATAATGATTTGGTTATGTTAAAATATACTTATCCTAACTATAAGATTGATGTTGACGATAATACTGATGAAGGTATTGTTCTTGTTAAAAAGAATGGAGTTCCTGGTGAGATAGTAAAGGTTAGTGTTACGCCAAAAGAAGGGTATACATTAAAGAGAATTGTTGTTTTGGACGAGTCTGGTAAAGAAATAGAAGTTAGTAAGGATGGAACATTTGTAATGCCAGAAGGTAAAGTAACAGTTACAGCAATATACAATAAAATAACTAATCC
>CAVKJF010000079.1:0-4750 GCA_963656615.1 bacterium
GTCTTTTTCTTTATTTTCAATGGTTTGTCAAAAACTGTCAGTCAGTGAGAATTACGTAAGGTGAATTAACAGACCCATCTCCTTCAGATGTTCTAGTCCCAGGTGCAAGTGAAACTGACGGGCGCGCGCCGCTGGAGCCGTAGGCGCTGCTGTTGATCAAGTAGCCATTGGAGTAGACGAGGAAGCCGTTAGCATATTTGTAGAAGTCAGAAGGCGACAAGAGCCAATACCATTGCCCTGTATATAGATAATAATTACTATTACTAAAATTTCTTCCTCCAGCTAACATTACTTCGTCTGCTGTTAGTAGTCCGACTGGATAAGTTAACTTTCCATTTCCGCCAGACGATGTTGAAACCGTAAAACTATCTCTACTTTCATTTGGACATTCTACACTTGGACTACTTGTATAAATTCTATTATAAGCACTAAATCGTGAATAACTAGTTCCAGCATCAACGTCCTTTCCGGCTAATGAACCTAAAGCAAACGTTCTATCGTTACACCAAGAAGTATCTTCTAGTTTTTCGGTGTATGCAGTCATATTTTGACTGTACCAGGTGTCTATTGTTTGTTTCATTTTAGAATCTGTTGTATTCGTAAACATCTCATCCTTGGCTTCCTCTATATTTTTACCTGATGATAATTTTAAGTAGTAAATTGTTGTATTATCACCAAAGTAATGAATATAATAAACATCTGTACATTCACCTGTTGTATTAAGGCATGTATAATGATACTTCTTTGCAGCCGTAGTTCTATCAGCTGACCAGCCGTTTGTTGAAGTATATGTATCTGTTAATGTATATTTTGTTCCATTCCAGATAACATCGTTTCCATAGACATATTTAAAAGTATTATCATATGTTATTCGATAGTTATCAGTTGAAGCTATAATATATTTACTATCACAAGTAGTACTTGTTAGGTCTTTACACATATAATAATTTTTATATGTACTATAATTTTTATACCAGTCGACTTTTTTTACTGTGACTGTATCTGCTAATGTATAGGTATTATTACCATTATCAGTTATACCTTTACCTAGTGTTATAGTTTGTGTATCTGGATCAGTCACACCTCCAGATAAAGATAAAGTATATTGATAATTACTATCCGCACCAGCTATATAATAAACTGTTGAACAAGCAGTTGATGTACTTCTGCATGTATAATATCCAGTTAAACTACTATAATTATCTGACCAGGATTTTTGTTCTGCATTTTGTAAAGTATAAGTACCATTAGAATAAGTAATAGAGGTTCCATAATAATAATTTGTACTAGAAACATTATATTGGTTTAAAACATTTATAATTGGAAAGTTATACCGATTATATGTGTATCTTGTACCATACATATATCCTACATCTGCAGGTGAAGTATAATTTGAATTAAATTGACTTGTACTTATTTGGCTATCAGTACCAGTATTGTTACAACTTCTTACTAAAATCCCAGAAGCTTTATCTAAAGAGAAAGTTACAGAGTCTGTACCAGATGAACCAGAGATATCTTTTGTATATTTAACTTGAATAACATTTGAAGATGTTAATTCTCCTAAAGATATTGTGCCAGAAGCAGTACCAGAGTACTCTCCTATTTGAGTACCATCTTTATAAAAATATGCTTTATCATAATTTGCTTCTGATGAGACTGAATATGCTAATACATAAGTACCAGATTCAGCCACTGAAAAAGATATTGTTCCTGTTTTAGAATGTGTTTTATTGGTACTTGTCCATTTATTTGTTGAGGTATCGTATGTATAAGGATAAGTTATGTCATTTGAAATATTAATATATTTATCTTGGCTTATAGGTATTGAAGAATCATATTCTTCTTTAGGAGTACCATTATAAATTAGTTTAACTCCGCCTGTTGATGTTGTTCGCACCATTTTCCAACAGAATCCTGCAAATAAAACATTATTATTGTCTATATTTCCTCGATAATAATGTACTGGATATTTATCATTTTCTGTACTAGTTATTGTATATACTCCTGAATTGACATCTGTAGGAATTGAATTAAAATTAACATCTGTATCTAATCCTATAGAACTATCAGCTATTAATCTATATAATGTTTGTACTTTAGATACTGTTCCATCCATTGACTTTCTAATACCTAACTTTTTCCAAATGGCTCTTAAGGTTACATTTTTCTCTGGCATTATGAAACTATCATCATTTACTTCTTCTACTCCGGCTGTAATTATTTTCCATCCTTGAAATTGATAACCTGCACATACTGGCACTTTATCTTCTTTTTGTACTGTATCAAAGACAAAATAATTACTTGTACTTGGCACATTTGATACTACACATCCAGACGGTGTATTCCCTTCATATACAACTGTATATTTATCTTTTAATATAGTTGTTTTGGTAGTTGTTTCTATAGTTGAAGTTGAGCCTATTTTATAAGTAATATCTGTATTTGTATGAGTTGGATATATTCCTCCTACTCCTATTAAATCATTATTAAAATTAATATCTATTTTTAATGTTGCGTCTGTTCCTGATTTTAATCCAGATAAATCCCAAATAACTTTATTACTTTGAATAGTTGCTTCACCGAATGTTGTAGTTATATCTGTTACATTATTTAAATTAAAATAATTAGTGTCTACATAGTCAGTTAATGTTAAGTCATCATATATGGCCGTAGTTAAAGATGCTTGATATAAGAATTTATCTAGATTTTCTTTATTGGCTAGATATTGAGTATCTGTTATATTCTTAATACCAGTTAATACTGTGTCCCCTAGTTCATACTGAATACCATTGATATCTAAATAACTATATTTACTCTTTAAATATTTATATTGTGATACTTCATTTGGTGTATCAATTGTAGGAAGCCCGTCTGTTAAGAATAATACTACACAGTCTCTGTTGGATTCTTTATTATAATTACTTAGTACATCATCAACTTTTACTAATGCTTGATAATAATTTGTTTCACCTGATACAGTCAAATTATTTATACTTTCTTGTAATACTGTTGCGTCATCTGTAAAATTATTAACTACAGTAGCTGTATCATTAAATGTAATTAAAGCTATTTTATTTCCTTTTGGAATTGTATCATTAATAAGTTCACTAACATCAGTTTGTACTTTAGTTAATTTATCCTTAATCATACTACCAGATGTATCTAATACTAATATAACGTCTGTATAATCAGCTCTATTCTTTTCTAATGTATCTACTTTTATATTAATTCTAGCTTTATCTTTATTTAGCCAGTAAGCTGACTTAGTATATTGCCAAGAACCTTCTTCTTTATCAGAATATGACAATGTAGTTGAAGGCACTGTTATACTTGGAGTTGGCGTTAAAACCGCAAATGAATAAGATATAAACAATATTAAAAGCCCTATTAAGACAATAGAGCTTATTACATATTTTTTATTACTTAAAAGTTTGTCACGATAAAAACAACATTTATGTAAAAAAGACTTTATAAAGTTATTTTTCATAGTCCATCGCCAAACCTTTACAAAATTATTATACATTAAGTATACCAGTTATTTACCCAAAATTCAATAACTGAAAAGGTACTATATCCCTACTTCTTCAAAACTCTTGTTACGGCTTTCATTAAACCTAACTTACCATATTGATAAGTAAGCCCACCTTGCATATAAGCAATATATGGCTCACGTAATGGACCATCACAAGAAAGTTCAATTGAAGACCCTTGTGTAAAAGAACCAGATGCCATTATAACTTGACTATCATATCCTGGCATATCACTTGGCTCAACTATAGCCATAGAATCTATTGCAGAAGCTTCCTGTATTCCTCTTGTAAATTCAATTAACTTATCTGGATCTCTAAATATAATATTTTGAACAATATCCACTCTTTCATCATTATACCTAGGCTCAACATCATAACCTAATTCTTCCATTACACGACTTGTAAGTATTGCGGTTTTTAATGCCGAACTAACAACACTAGGAGCCATAAATAAACCTTGTAATATCTGTTTATTAATATCTAAACTTGGACCAACTTCCTTGCCACAACCTGGAACTGTTAATCTATCAGCACAAAGGCTAACTAAATCACGTCTTCCCGCAATATAAGCACCATTAGGAGCAATTCCACCACCTAAATTCTTAATCAAAGAACCAACAATAACATCAGCTCCAACACTAACAGGTTCAGCCTCACTAACAAATTCACAGTAACAATTATCAACCATAATAATTACATCTTTATCAATATTCTTAATTAGCTTAATTACCTTACCCAATTTTTCTAAAGATAAACTTTTCCTTGTAGAATATCCTTTACTTCTTTGTATTTCAACTACTTTAACTTTATTATTTTTAATAAACTCTTCTATTTTTTCATAATCAAAATCATCATCTACTAAATCAATTTGCTCATACTTAACACCAAAACTCTTTAATGAACTAGGATTATCTCTAATACCAATAACTTCATCCAAAGTATCATATGGCTTACCAGAAATACTAAGTAACAAATCCCCAGGCCTTAAAAGTCCAAAGAAACAAACAGTTAAAGCATGACTACCTGAAATAAATTGTCCTCTAACCAAAGCATCTTCACAACCTAAAACATCCTTAAAAATATCTTCTATAACATCTCTACCTAAATCATTATAACCATAGCCAGTAGTACCTACAAAATGTGCTTCACTTACTTTATTTCTATGAAAACTAGCTAAAACTTTTAAACTATTAAAAGAACAAGCCTCATCTATTTTC
>CAVKJF010000080.1:0-4458 GCA_963656615.1 bacterium
CAAAATATATTAGTAAACTAGGCATACTAAATAATGAAGCCAGTCTAAAAAAAGTAAAAAATGATTATGAGTACTTTGGTGACTCCATCGATATAGCATTTCTTGCTTTAGGACAAAAATTGCAAATAAACATCGATGACATAGAAATAACTAATCGTATAAATTATGAATCAGAAAATAAGTATTCAGCTGTTTTCTATAAAGAAAATGGAAAAAATTATTGTACCGTTAAAGGTTCCTTAGAAAAAGTGTTAGAATTTTGTACAACAATGAAAGTTAATAATAAAAATAAAAAATTAGATATTGAAAAAATAAAAAAACAACATGAAGATTTAGCTAGTTCGGGTTATCGAGTTATTGCTTTGGCATCAGGAAAAACTAAATCAGAAAAGCCAGAACATTTAACATTTGAAGGACTAGTTGCTTTTATAGATCCTGTAAGAGAAGAAGTAACTCAGTCTATAAATGACTGTAAAAAAGCCGGTATAAAAGTAATAATGATAACAGGAGATCATCCATTAACTGCTTATTCTATAGCTAAAGACTTAGGATTAGTAGAAAATTATGATGAAGTTACATCTGGAAAAGAATTAGATGAGTATTTCCAAAAAGGAAAAAAAGAATTTGACAAGTTTGTTAAATCAAAAAAAATCTTTACCAGAGTAACACCATTAAATAAATTAGAAATTGTAGAGTCATACAAAAGACAAGGAGAGTTTGTTGCGGTAACTGGTGATGGAGTAAATGATGCCCCTGCTATAAAATCAGCCAATATAGGTATAGCCATGGGCTCTGGAACAGATGTTGCGAAAGAAACATCTTCCATGATAATTTTAGATGATAATTTTAATTCAATTGTTCTAGGTATAAAAGAAGGACGTAATGCTTACAGCAACATTCGTAAAGTTAGTTACATGTTATTATCATGCGGTGTCGCCGAAGTTCTCTTCTTCTTACTAGCTATAATACTAGATATGCCAATGCCTTTAGTAGCCATCCAATTACTTTGGCTAAATATTGTAACTGATGGTCTTCAAGACTTTGCTTTATCATTTGAAAAATCTGAAGAAAATATTATGAAAGAGTCACCAAGAAATCCCAAAGAAACATTATTTAATAAAGAACTATTTAGTGAAGTACTTATTTCTGGATTATCAATTGGTATCATAGTATTTATAGTTTGGACTTATTTAATAAATAAATTAGATATGCCTATAAATATCGCTAGAGGATACATTGTAACCTTAATGGTATTTATCCAAAATATGCATGTCCTAAATTGTCGTAGTGAAAAGTCTTCGGTGTTAAAAGTACCAATAAAATCAAATCCTTTAATAATATTTAGTATAATATCAGCTATATTCTTACAAGTGCTTTTCAGTGAAGTACCATTCTTAAGCAAATTCTTACAAACAACTAGTATACCAATAACACATATGTTAATATTATTTGCTATTTCAACTACGATAATATTCATAATGGAAATATATAAATACTTAAAAAGAAAAAGTATTAAATAATAGAATGACCTTTAAAATCATTCTATTATTTTGAAAAAAGTTCTCAATAAAGTAAATAAAATGGTATAATAAAATAATCTAACTAATACTTATAAACAGGAGGTAATATTATGAACGAAAGACAGTCAGTATTAGAAATAAGTACAAAAGCATTTAGTCATAATATTCAGGAAATAAAAAAATTAATAGGTCCTAAAAAAGAAATAATGTATGTTATGAAAGCCAATGGCTATGGTACTTATTTAAACAAGAATATAAATGTCATCAAAGACTTTAATATAATCGCAACTGCTATTGTAAAAGAAGCTGTTGAACTAAGACTTTCAGGTTTTAAAAATAAAATCTTTGTTTTAAATCAACCATATGTAGAAGATATAGAAAATATTATTAATTATGATGTTGCTATAGGTGTAGCTGATTTAAATTTTATAAAGGAACTATCTAAAAGAAAAGATAAATTTACTATTCATTTAGAGTTAGAAACAGGTATGGGTAGAACAGGAATATCACTAACTGATTTAGATGAGGTTCTAGAATTTTTAAAACAAACAAATAATATCGAAGTAGAAGGTGTATATACTCATCTTTCTGCCGCTGACACAGATGAAGATTTTACTAATAAACAAATGGAACTATTTAAAACTGGCGTTTTAAAAATAAAAGAATATTATAAAGATTTAAAATATATTCATGCCTCAGCTTCTAATGGTATCTTAAATGTTGAAGATGACTTTTGTAACCTAGTAAGACCTGGCATCTTACTATATGGTTATCTTCCTTCAACTAAAATAAAAAAGCAAATTAATTTACAACCTGTTGCTAAACTAAAATCAAGAATTCTATTCATTAAGAAAATAGAAAAAGATACAAGTATTAGTTATGGAAGAACTTTCATCTCAACTGATAGAATGACTATTGCCACAATTGGTATTGGCTATGCTGATGGTATAAGAAGAAATCTTTCAAATATTGGCAAAGTAATAATAGATGGCAAAAAATCTAATATAGTAGGTACTATATGTATGGATTCATTTATGGCTGATGTTACAGATATTGATAATGTTAAAGTAGGGGACTATGTTTATATCTGGGATAATGATAAAATAAAATTAGAAGACATAGCTAATCAATGTAATACAATTAGTTATGAAATCTTATCAACAATTTCTAATCGTGTACCAAGAGTATTTGTCGATTAAATAAATATTATTTTTTCAAGTAGGATGTGATGTAATATGGAACAAGAAAAAATAGGAAAATTTATAAAAAAACTTCGTAAAGAAAATAATCTTACTCAAAAAGATTTGGCTGATAAATATGGAGTAACATATCAAGCTGTTAGTAAATGGGAAACAGGTAAGAATATCCCAGACATTGGTTTACTAAAAGAAATAAGTAAAGATTTTAACGTTAATATAGAAGACTTATTAGAAGGAAAAGAAACAAAAAAAGCAAGAATAAATATCAATAAAAAAATTCTTATTCCAATATTAATAGTAGTACTTATTTCTATCCCTCTAATTATTTATCATTATCATAGTAGTCATAATTTTTTCTTTAAAACCATAACATCAAGTTGTTCAAGCTTTAAAATTACTGGAAGTATTGCTTATAATGACAAAAAGTCATCTATTTATATATCAAATATTAACTACTGTGCTGGAGAAGATAATACTGAATATAAAAAAATTGAATGTATTTTATATGAATCAGTAAATAACAAAGATAGTAAAATAGGATCTTCTATATATAAAGAAAAAACACCAATACAATTAGAAGACTATTTAAAAGATGTTCAATTTCACATTGATATTAACTCAAATACTTGTAAAAACTATAAAAATAATAGTCTTTATCTTCAAATAAAAGCAACTGATTCTAATAATAAAGTAACACTATACCAAATACCATTAACAATGACTAGTAATTGCTAATTAATATTGAAAAAAGACCTATCTCATTATATAATTAATAAAGATAGGAGTGAAAATATGAACAAATTAAAAATCAATAATTCTTTAGCAGCTATAATTTTAGTTGCGGCACTATTTGCTGGTTGGCAAACTATGTTATTAGTAGTATTACTAATGTTAATATTCTGTGAATTGGATGATAAAATCAAGAATCTAGCAACAACAGTTATTGCTTTCTTCGTTGGATTAACATTAATTTCAATACTATGGACTTTAATTTATGATGGAGTAAATTTATTGTTAGATTCTATAGAAACTATTGTAAATGTCTTAAATGCTTACTTATCATCTGGTAGTAAGATTGACATGATTGGTCTTCAAGAAAAACTTATAGATCCAGTTAAACAATTACTAGGTGTTGGAGACTCATTAGTTGACTTCTTAATTACATTTACTAAGTTTGGATTTGTTATTTCAATATTTACAGGTGCCGCTATGAAAAACAATGCCTTTACTAGAAAAGTTAATGAATACATTAACAAAGCTTTAGGATTCATTAATAATTATGGAGTAAATCAAGCACCAGTAAATAATAACAATAACAATAATCAAAATGTTCAAAATTATCAAAATAATAATTTTTAAAAGCATAATAAAAACGTTAGATTTCAATCTGAAGTCTAACGTTTTTTATTTTAATTATTTATTTAAATATTTCATTTCGCCCATTCTAGATGTAGGAACAAATCCGGCTTCGGCTTTAATTACATCTGGAATTCTATTGACAATAGCACCACAAGTAAGTTCAACAGTTGAAGGTCTAGTAATAACTAAATTAGTATTAGGTTCTCCTTCGATTGTCCAGTCATTTTTATCGCAGTCTTCGCTACCATATACTTTACCAATACATTCAGTTTCTAAAACAATACCTTGTTTAGTAGTTGTAGTAACAACAGCGCTCATACCAGTCGCAACACCAGCTTTAATATCCATTCCTAAAGTAGTAGAGTGAATATCTTGATCAG
>CAVKJF010000081.1:0-2602 GCA_963656615.1 bacterium
TAAAACAACAAATGAACTATATAATCAATACCAAATGCAACTAGAAACATTAAAAACAAAAGGTCAAATAAATGTCATGAAAGACTTTTTATACATTGATGGTATGATAACTAATGTTTCCAAAGTTAATAATCAAACGACTGTTACTTTAGAAATTGTAACTAAATTTTACGATTATATTATAAATGAAAATAACCAAGCAATAATTAGAGGAACAGATAGTAAAAAAATATGTATGCATTATCGTATGGTATTTGTAAAGGATGATAAAAAGGAAAAACAAACGCATTGTCCAAACTGCGGAGCCAAATTAAAAAAGACAAGTACCATTGTTTGTGAATTTTGTAGAACAAAAATAACTAAAGAATCAGAAGAATGGCTTCTATCAGAAAAAGAATGTCTTGGTCAACAATAATTAAATCTATAATAAGGAGTAGAAGATATTATGAATAATAAAAAAACACAAAAAATAATTCTAGTAGTAATTTTAGTTCTAACTGTATCAGCAACTTGGCTCTACGCGAATCCCAAAAATATTGCGACTTATTACGATTTTGTTTATGAATACAATTCTGGTGATGGTGATGTATATCTTGAGCCGTCAAATGGAAATGAAGAGGTATCACAATTACCTTCGTCAGAGAAAAAAGATACTTCTAAAAACGACAAATCCAATACGTACTCTAGTGATCTATCAAAGGAAGATTTTTATCCTTATATAATAACTTTTATTTTATTAGTACTTCTGATACCCATAGAAAAATATGCTACAAAAAGAGAAGCAAAGGAGAGACTTGGTTATGCAAAAGCATTTGAAAATCGAAAATACGATCCTAAATTAAGTCTAAATCCAAAGTTATTTTCCAAGTATATACAAGATGAAACAGAAGAACAATTCCTCTTAGATCGTTTTCAAGATTATATAGCAATCCAGAATGCTAGAATGAATTTTGATTATGATGCTATAAACGCTAAAACAACAGATGAAATGTATAATCAATATCGTATGCAACTAGAGATGATAGAAGAAAAACATCAAAAGAAAATTATGAAAGATTTTACTTTTGTAAATGGTAGAGTTGTGGAGATACAAAAAATAGATGATCAAACAATTTTAACTATGCAAATGAATGTTAAATTTTGTGATTATATCATAGATGAAAAGACTAAAGAAATTGTCTTTGGTAAAAGAGATGAAAAAATATCTGTATACTATTTAATGGTATTTGTAAGAAACGATAAAAAAGATACCATTACAAAGTGTCCAAACTGTGGAGCAGAAATAAAAAAGGGTGCTGATACTTGCGAATTCTGCAAATCTAAAATAACTAAAGAGTCAGATGAATGGCTTCTAGCAAGAAAAAGAAGTACAGTGTAGTATAAACATACAAGGAGAGATAAAAATGGATGAAAAATTTAATGAAACAGAGTTTTTAAGTAAAGTAAGTAATACTTATATAATGATTTTAACAGCAATTATGACTGATAATATTAAAAGAGTAGAACATAAAATCAGTCCAAATGTAAAGGAACAACTATTAAAGATTACAGAAGAATTAAATAGTAAAAATTTACGTCAAATGTATGATGAATTAAATGTAAAAAATATAGTAATAAAAGATAAATGTGAAAAAGAAGATCATTATGAAATAACGGTACTATTAACATCTAGATATATGGATTATCAAGTAGATAAAACCACAGGAAAATATGTATCTGGCATAAATACAGAACGTGTAGAAAAAGAACATTATTTAACATTTAGTAAAATAAAAGGCGCTAAAGAAATAGGAATTATAAAAGAGTGTCCAAATTGTGGCGCAAGTATAGATTCTAATAATACCGGAGTATGTCCATATTGTAGGTCAGTGTATAATTTAAAAGACTATGACTGGATTTTAACAAGAATGAATTAAAGGAGAAACCTATGTTAAAAGTAGAAAATATTACTAAAGAATTCACAAAAAAGGCATCAGAGAAAGAAACTATTACTTTTTTAGCTGACGATAATATTTCTTTTACTGCAAAGCCTGGAGAAGTAGTAGGAATTCTAGGACCAAATGGTGCTGGTAAAACAACATTATTAAGAATAATTGCTGGTATCATGGAACCTAGTAAAGGAACCGTTACAATAGATGATAAAACATACGAAAAAGACTCTATCACAATAAAAAAAGAAATAGCGTATCTATCTGGTAACACAAAATTATATAAAGATATTTCACCATATGAATTATTAGAAATGACTGCTTTGTATTATGGTTTGCCTAAAAAAGAGTATCAAAAAAAGATAGAAGAAATTAGTGATAAATTTAATATGTCCTCTTTTCTTCATCAAAGAATAGGAACTCTTTCAACAGGTCAATACCAAAGAACCAGTATTTCAAGATGCCTAATTCATAATCCAAAATACTATATTTTAGATGAGCCAACATCAGGACTAGATGTCATATCTAGTAAAACGATAATAGACTTTATTAAAGAAATGAAAAAAGAAAATAAATGTATTTTATATTCAACTCATTATATGGAAGAAGCAGAAAATATATGTGATAAGATAGTTATGATAAATAAAGGAAAAATAATTATAGAAGGTAGTAAA
>CAVKJF010000081.1:2686-4362 GCA_963656615.1 bacterium
CTTTAGTAGGTGATAATTATGAATAAGAATAATATTAAAATTACTATTAAAAAAGAATTAAGATCAATATTTCGTGATAAAAAAACAGTTGCTTTAATTCTTTTATTTCCATTACTAATTGCCTTCTTTGTTTTTTATTTATCAAGTACATATGAAAATAGTGTTAATGATCAAAAAATATATACTGTTGCCATAAACTATGAACCTAATGAGATAGAAACAAAACTAATAAAAGAAAATCAATTAAAGATAAAAAAATATTCAGACTTAAAAAGTATGGAAGAAGCCTTTAAAAATCATGATGTATCTTCTTATGTCTACTATGATGAAAAAGAAAATAAGTATACTATATATTCAGATGAAGGAATGGATGGTATGTCTTCTGTTGAATATGTAACTGCTTATTTAAGTCAATATAATAACTATATAGGTGATGAATATTTAATAAATAAAGACATTGATCCAGAAGAAGTATATAATAATTTTTCTATTGAAACAAAGTACATAGAAGGAGAAAACTATTTACTAGAAACAATTCTTTCTATTGCCTTTACTTATATAATTATTGCCGCTTCTATGGCTGCATCAACTACAGCAACCAGTGCAACAGCTGTAGAAAAAGAGCAAGGTACATTGGAAACAATTTTAACATTCCCAGTAACCAGTAAAGAATTAATTACTGGCAAGTATCTCGCAACATCAATAATGAGTCTGTTCTCATCTTTATTTGGCTACATTATAACTATTGGAAGTTTGATAATCGCAAAAGGAAAATATAAAGTTTATGATGATATAAGTCTATTCTTTACACCAGAAAATATCATAATAGGAATTATAATATGTATAGCGGCATCACTCCTAATATCTGGCTTAGCTATTGCTCTAACAGCTAATACAAAAAGCTATAAAGAAGCCCAAATAGCTAGCCAAATTTTAACATTTATTACTTTAGTACCAATGTTTATATCTATGTTAAATGTTGAAATAATGAGTAAAGTATATTATATGATACCAATATTATCACATGTTCAATTATTAATGGATATTTTTACAGTTAAGGTCAACTACTATAATGTTATTGTTTGCCTAGCCTCATCAATTATAATTTCAATTATCATTATAAAAATAATTGTAAAACAATTTAAGTCAGAAAAAGTACTTTTCAATTAAAATAAACGATTGAAGAAATATAAATTTTATGATATATTTAATTTGTCAAGGAAACTTGATAAAAAAGGAAGCATTCAGTTGATCGGAAAATTGAATGCCTACCATTTTTGAATAGGACATTTAATTCCTAAGAATTAAGTGTCATTTTTTTATTACAATAATCAATATGATTAAAAGAAATAAAATGATAGAGGCGAGAGTGTAAAAACTTTATGATAAAGGTTTTTGTTTTCATTCCATCAAACCTCCTTTCTAAAAAAAGAAATTAGGTAGACACTTATTCAACTTAAGCTTCCAATTATATTATTATAAATAAAAAAATAAATCCTATAGATTTTTGATATCTTGTAAAAAATAATTATTTATGATATATTTAATTTGTCAAGGAAACTTGATAAAAAAAAGGAAGCATTCAGTTGATCGGAAAATTGAATGCCTACCATTTTGTATGGGACATTTAATTCCTAAGAATTAAGTGTCATTTTTTTATTACAATAATCAATATG
>CAVKJF010000082.1:0-4296 GCA_963656615.1 bacterium
ATTTAAAAGATAATATAGCTAATTTTTGTTGCCCTTGTGATCCATAATATTTTAAATCATTTTCATTAAATTGAAAGATAAAATCATCTCTATGAGGACCAAAAATAGTCATACCATAGTTCAATTCTTTCATATAATTTTTTTCAAATATAGCTTCCAATTTTTCTTTCATAGATATAGAATCATAACTACTAAATTCAACATTAGGTAAATAAATGATTTTTAATCCAGATGTATTAGAAATTTCCCTGAAATAGTTATCAATATTATCATTGATTAAATCTATATATTCTTTTCGTTTTTGATAAACAATTATAGCTTTTTCTATTAAACGTTCAGTAATTACATCTAAGTATTTTTTATCAGCTATACTATTACTAAAAAGAATTTTTAAATATTCATTACGTGTTTTCAAAATTTTATTGTACTCATTATAAGTATTTAAATAAACTTTAGAAATTTGAGATAATTGAATATTTAATAAATTTCTTCTGATACTTGGTGAATCTTTAATTATATCTAAATCATCAGGAGTAAAAACGATAACATTTAAATTAGATATATAATCTGCTATTTTTTTAACATCTGTCTTATTAACACTAATTTTTTTACTATCATTTGTTATTACAACCTCTAATTTAGAAGTAATAATATCTTTTTTTATTGTTCCTTTAATAGTACACTTACTTTTATTAAATTGAATTATATTAGGATTTGCACCTATTCTATGAGATTTAGTAAGTGCCAAAAATACTATAGATTCCAATATATTTGTTTTACCTTGAGCATTATCACCGATAAAAATATTCATTTTTTTATTAAAATGAATTTCAGCATTGGAATAATTTCTGAAATTAACCAAGTTTATTTTAGTTATTTTCATTTAAATCCGCAAAAAAGACACATATTCTCACCTATCCCCTATTTCAGTATTCCTATACACACATACATATTATACCATAAGACGCCAAATAAAGCACGAAAAAAATAGTTATAATTAACTATTTTTATTTATTTTTTCGGTTTCTCATAATTAAATCTAAACGAGAAGCTCTTGATATCTGATTTTCAATTGTTCTATACGAGCATGGAACTATTATTTCCTTAAAATTATCAAATATTATCTTTGTATTAGTATTATCTACCCTCTCAAAACTCTTAACTCTACTTAAAGATATCCAAGCACAGTCTTGTGCTGAAGGTGAAGTTGTTGGAAAAACAACTATATTATTAGTATCTTCAACAATAATAGGAACTTTATACTCCGCTCCTAAAATAGATCTAGCACTATCTTTACGACCATTATAAGTACTACCAAAATACTTACAAGACTCTTCCATTATTTTAAATGGTGTTTCATCAATGATATATCTATCATCATCCTCATAAACTAAACTACTTTCTTCTTCATTTGGAACAACAGCTAATGTTCCTTTACTAAATTCATATTTCATCTTATTTCCCCCTATAGAAAACGACTATTCTCTCGTTTTCACACAAAATATAACAAATTTTTTTGTCAAAATTTATCAAAAAATGTAGAACAAACAAAAAAATAGAAGAATTTTATCTTCTACTTATATTATTATCATTAAATTTAAATATCCTAGACTAATATGTACGAATTGGTAAAACTAATTGAGTAAGACTAGTATCTTCTGAAGATTTAATCAAAATTGGTTTAATTTCACCAACGAAATGAATATCAACAGTTTCTGTGGAAAAACTTCTTAAAGCTTCCATCATATATTTAGCACTAAATGAAATTTTAATATTTTCATCATTATTCTTAGTAATTGGCATTTTTTCTTCAACTCTACCAATTTCTGCAGAACTACTTCTCAAAATCAAATACTCATCAGTAGTCTCTAAAGTAACTATATTCTTCTCTTTATCGCTTGTTAATATACTAACACGGTCAATAACATCATAAAAATCATTAAGTTTAGTACTAATAACTAATAATGAATCATCTGGTAACAAATTAGCTGTATTAGGATAAGTACCAGAAATTAATCTAGATTCAAATTTCAAATTATTATTTTTAAATAAAATCTTATTATTAAAGATATGTAATTCAACAGTATCCTCATCATCACCTAATATTTTACTGAATTCAACAATATTTTTACTAGGAATAACAATATTATAGTTTTCTTCACTTTCTCTATCTAATTTAACAATTTTTCTAGCTAAACGATAAGAATCAGTAGAATTACATTCTAATACATCCCCTACTATATTAAAGTTAATACCAGTTAATACTAACTTACCCTCTTCATTTGAAGATGCAAAAGCTGTTTGATTAACAATACTCTTAAATACACCAGCATTAATACTAATTTTCTTTTTACTTTCTTCTAAACCGATATTAGGATATTCACTTTCACTAATACCATTTAAATTAAATTCACTATTTTCTGTGTAAATTAATATTTTTAATTCATCAACAACCTCAATATTAATATATTTATCTGGTAATTTTCTAACAATATCAAGAATATACTTACCTTGAATAATAATACTACCTTCATTTTCTATTTTAAAATCATCTTCATTAACACAATCTATACTAGTTTGAATAGTAATATCATTATCACTAGCAGTTAATGTTAATTTCTTCTTTTTTAATTCAAATTTAATTCCTGCTAAAACTGGTATCAAGTTTTTTGTAGAAATAGCTTTAGAAACTTTATTTAAAGCATCTAATAATAAATCCTTTTTAATTGTAAATTTCATATATATTCCTTCTTTCTTTTATATTATTTATATTATTAATGTGGAAAAAGTTGAAAACTCTAATTTTACTAATATTTATCGTGTTTTTTATTAACATTTATTTGTGGATAAAATTAAATTTAATTGAAGTTTTACACAACACCTATATCCTTTTTCAATTTTTCTATTATATTTGCCAGGTCTTTATTGATTTTTATTTCGTTTTCTATCTTTTCCACAGAATGCATAACAGTTGAATGATCTTTTCCCCCAAATTCTGTTCCTATCTTAGGAAAAGACTCACTTGTCATATTCCTACAGAGGTACATAGCAATTTGCCTTGGGAAAGATATATTTGAACTCCTCTTTTTACTCCTAATATCTTCAACAGAAATCTGAAAGTATTCAGAAACTATTTTTTGTATTCGTTGAATGTCATTCTTTTCACACATTCCTTTACTAATAAAGTCTTTTAGAGCCTCTATAGCTAAATCTAAAGTAATTTCAACGCCACCCATAATCGTAGAATAAGCAACTATTCTTGTTATAGAACCCTCTAATTGCCTTACATCTGTACCAATATTTGACGCTATATATTCAATAACTTCTTCAGAAATTTCTTTTTCAAAGTTACCAGCAATTATCTTTTTCTTTAAAATTTGCATTCGTAAAGAAAAGTCAGGTGGAAAAATGTTAACTGTTAATCCCCAACAAAACCTAGTTCTTAACCTATCTTCCAATAGTTTTAAATCATCTGGAGAACGATCTGAAGAAATTATTATTTGTTTACTATCATTATATAATGAATTAAAAGTATGGAAAAATTCTTGTTGTGTCTTAGTAGCACCGCCTAAAAATTGAATATCGTCAATTATAAGAACATCAATATTTCTATATTTATTCTTAAAAAAGTCTACATAATTAAAGTTAGTTCCAGAATCATCTTTCTTATTTAACTTAATAAAGTCCTGTGTAAATTGATCAGAAGTAACATATAAAACCTTTTTATTACTATTTTCTAATATATAGTTACCAATAGCATGCATCAAATGAGTCTTACCTAGTCCACTATTTCCATATATAAATAATGGATTGTACATCTTACCAGGATTTTCAGCAACCGACAATGCCGCAGCATGTGCAAACTTGTTACTATTCCCTACTATAAAGTTCTCAAAAGTATATTTAGCATTAAGATTTGAATGTACTTTATTATTAGGTATCCCTTCTACTACCTCTTCTATTTCAACTTTTTTAGGTAGCACTTCCTCTATTTCTTCTTTTAAAATCAATACTAATTCAAAATTAGTACCTGTAATGTCATTTAAAGTTTTTGTAATTAAATCAGCATAATTATCCATCAAATGTTTTTTATGTATTGGCATTGGAACAATTATATATGCTTTACCGTTTTCTAATCTATGTAACTGCGTATCAGCAAACCAAGTGGTAAAAGATAAAGAAGTTAGTTCATCTTTTATTTGACCTAAGAACTTGGTCCATAAAATATCGACATTCATTCTACCATCTCCCCACAAGATAAATAAACTACGATTAGTGTACATTAAATTGTGAAAA
>CAVKJF010000083.1:0-4054 GCA_963656615.1 bacterium
CATAAATTTTGCTCCTCTCAAAAATATTATAGCATAAATATCAAAAATAGTTTATAATTAAAATGTAGGAGAGTGATTACATTGAACATATTTGACATTGGAATTATTTTATTCATTATCATGTCCATGATCGTATGTGCTAAAAAAGGATTAATTAAAAGTGCCGTATCATTAGTTGGAATTGTTTTGGTATTTATAATTGCTTTAACTTTTAAAGAACAATTAGGAAATTTTCTTTGTAAATATTTACCGTTTTTTAAATTTTCCGGCAATCTAGAAGGACTTGTTTCTATAAATATATTAATATATCAATTATTAGCGTTCATAATAATAATGGCCATTCTTTTATCAATATATGCCCTTATAATGAGTATATCTGGTCTTATTCAAAAAATAGTTAATGCAACAATTATACTAAAATTACCTTCAGCAATAGCTGGTAGTGTCATTGGTCTAATTGAAGGATACATTTTAACTTTCATAATTTTATTATTACTAGTATTACCATGTAAAAACTTTGATTTATTTAATGATAGTAAACTAGTAAATACTATTCTTTATAAAACACCAATAATATCTGAAAAGAGTAGTAATATAACTAATTCTATATCAGATATATATACAATCGCCGATAAAGTAGTAAATAAAAGAATTGATACAAATACAGCAAATTTAGAAATAATAGATGCCATGATAAAATATGATGTAACTAGTGTTCATACCGTTGAACAATTAGTTGTTTTAGACAAACTAAAAAGTGTAAAAGGTGTAGATAAAGTAATCAATAAATATAAATAAGGAGAAAATTATGATACATTTAGAAAATGAAAAGGAATTTAATAATTTAATTGAAGATGAAAAAGTACTAGTTGATTTTTATGCGACTTGGTGTGGTCCTTGTCAACTAATCAGTCCCATTGTTGAAGAAGTAGCTAAAGAAAATGAAAACATTAAAGTTATAAAAATTGATGTTGATAAATTTCCAGAGCTTAGTAGAAAATATGGTATTATGTCGATACCAACACTTATGGTATTTTCTAAAGGAAAAGAAGTAAAAAAACACATTGGATATTTGGATAAAAAAGGAATAGAAGACTTATTAAAATAAGTCTTTTTTCTTTTAAAAAGAAGTAGTAAAAAAATGTAAAAAGCCTTGTTATCAAAACAAATAATTGTTATACTTAAGTAGTCTAATAGCATAGGAGGGATGCAAATGAAATATGTATATATGTTTACTGAAGGAAACAAAGACATGCGTGAAGTACTTGGTGGTAAAGGTGCAAACTTAGCTGAAATGACTCATATTGGCTTACCAGTACCTAGAGGATTCACTGTTACTACAGAAGCATGTAACAAGTATTATGAAGACAATGAAGTGTTGAATGATGAAATCATTAGTCAAATAAAAGAAAAAATCGACGAATTAGAAAGTGTCACTGGTAAAAAATTAGGTGATGCTACCAATCCATTATTAGTATCTGTAAGATCTGGTGCTAGAGCAAGTATGCCTGGTATGATGGATACAGTATTAAACTTAGGAATGAATGATGAAGTTGCTGAAGGATTTAGTAAAGTAACATCTAATCCAAGATTTGTTTATGATTCTTATAGACGTTTCATTCAAATGTTTGCTGATGTAGTTAAAGGTTTTCCAAAATCATCTTTTGAAAGACTTTTCGATAAAATAAAAGAAGAAAAAAATATTGAGTATGATACTGATTTAACAGCTGAAGATTTAAAAGAAGTAATTGAAATATATAAAGGTGAATATGAGAAATTTGCGAAAACAAGTTTTCCTCAAGATCCAGAAGAACAATTAATTGAAGCTGTAAAAGCCGTATTTAGAAGTTGGAATAATGATAGAGCCATTACTTATAGACGCCTAAATGATATACCAAGTGCATGGGGCACTGCCGTTAACGTACAAGAAATGGTATATGGAAATAAAGGTGAAACATCTGGTACAGGAGTTGCTTTCACAAGAAACCCAGCAACCGGCGAAAACAAACTTTACGGTGAATATTTAATGAACGCTCAAGGCGAAGATGTTGTTGCTGGAATTCGTACACCAAAGAGTATTGAGACTTTAAAAGAAGTAATGCCAGAGTGTTATGAAGAATTCAATAGAATTTGTAAAATACTAGAAGACCATTATCGCGATATGCAAGATATGGAATTTACTATTGAAGATGGTAAATTATTCATGTTACAAACTAGAAATGGAAAAAGAACAGCCAAAGCTGCTTTGAAAATTGCCGTTGATTTAGTGAACGAAGGTATGATTACTAAAGAAGAAGCGCTATTAAAAATAGAGCCAAAACAATTAGATCAATTATTACATCCAAACTTTGATGATGAGAGTTTAAAAGCCGCCAAAGTAATCGCAACAGGTTTAGCTGCATCTCCTGGTGCTGCAACTGGAAAATTATGCTTTACTGCTGAAGATGTAATTAAAATGCATAATTCAGGGGAAAAAGATTTAATTTTAGCCAGACTTGAAACATCTCCAGAAGATATTGAAGGAATGAACTTAGCCCACGGTATCTTAACAGTTCGTGGTGGAATGACTTCTCACGCTGCTGTTGTTGCTCGTGGTATGGGTACTTGCTGTGTCTCAGGTTGTGGTAGCATTATAGTTGATGAAGAAACAAAGACATTAACTGCGCCAGATGGCACTGTCTATAAAGAAGGAGATTATATCAGTTTAGACGGTTCAACAGGAAATGTCTATGGCGAAAAAATTAAAACAGTCGAGCCAAATATTTCAGGTGATTTTGAAACCATCATGAATTGGGCAGATGAAGTACGTAAATTACAAATCAGAACTAATGCCGATACACCAAGAGATGCTCTTCAAGCTAGAAAATTTGGTGCTGAAGGTATTGGATTATGTCGTACTGAACACATGTTCTTTGAAGAAGAAAGAATCTTTAATTTTCGTCGCATGATTACAGCCGATAGCCAAAAGGTTCGTGAAGAAGCGCTAGAAAAAATATTACCATATCAAAGAGATGACTTTGAAGGATTATTTAGAGCAATGGATGGATATACAGTTACAATTCGTTTCTTAGATCCACCATTACATGAGTTCTTACCACATACAGAAGAAGAAATTATCCCTCTAGCAAAGAGTTTAGGTATGACAACAGAAGCTTTAAAGAATAGAGTAGAGTCATTAAAAGAATTTAATCCAATGATGGGTCATCGTGGTTGCCGTTTAGCTATAACTTATCCAGAAATTGCCAGAATGCAAACAAGAGCAGTAATAGAAGCTGCAATTAATGTTCAAAAAGAAGGAAAAACAGTTATTCCAGAAATCATGATTCCATTAATTGGTACAGCTAACGAATTAAAATATGTAAAAAATATAGTTGTTACAACAGCTGAAAAAATCATTAAAGAAGCAGGCGTAGATGTAAAATACGAGGTTGGAACAATGATTGAAATTCCAAGAGCCGCTCTAATAGCTGATGAAATTGCTAAAGAAGCAGAATTCTTCAGCTTTGGTACAAATGATTTAACACAAATGACATTTGGCTTCTCAAGAGATGATGCATCTAAGTTCTTAAATGATTATTACAAAAAGAAAATATTAGAACAAGATCCATTCGCAACAATAGATCAAGATGGTGTTGGAAAACTTGTTGCTATGGCTGCAGAATTAGGTCGTAAAACTAGACCAAGTATTCATTTAGGTATCTGTGGCGAGCATGGTGGAGATCCAAAGAGTATTGAGTTCTGTCATAAAGTAGGATTAGATTATGTATCTTGTTCACCATATCGTGTTCCAGTAGCACGTCTAGCAGCCGCAATAGCAGCTATCAATAACAAATAATAAAATGACCAAAACTAAGATAGAAATATCTTAGTTTTTATATGAAAACTAAGTAAGATTTAAGCAAGAATTAAGCAAGATATGTTGATTAAGATTTAGAAATATAGTATAATATAAGTAAGAAAATCGAGGTGATATTTATGGATAATTATGTTCCACCATATACAATTACTAATACAATGTTGGAGTATGTCGCTTCAATAATGGAAAAAATAGGTA
>CAVKJF010000084.1:0-3568 GCA_963656615.1 bacterium
CATATATTGAGAAAAGACAAAAGAGTGCCAATAAGAAAAAATGTATGGAAGAAACATTACAATTTACAATACCATCAATTATAACTTCAGCTTTATGTTTCTTTGCCGCAACATCAAGTGTTGGTTTCTATACAAAAATAGATATGATCGGTTCAATCTGTAACTTATTAGCACGTGGATCATTAATCAGTATGGCATCTGTAATATTCATTTTACCAACATTATTAATGATGTTTGATAAGATAGTATTAAAAAATAAAAATGCCAAGAAAGAGGGAGTTTAAAATGAAAAATTTAAATAAAGTTATATCAGGTGTTTTAATATCAAGTTTATTATTTACACCAGTATCAACATTAGCTTTAACTAAAGAAGAAACAGTTTATACAAATTTAAACTATGATGGAACAGTTGAAAAAACAATTGTAAATAATCATATATCTGATTTAGATAAAGGTAAAGTAACTGATGATACTGAACTAAAAAAATTATTAAATATTAACGGAAAAGAAACTTATACTGAAAATAATGGTATCATTACTTGGAACGCTAAAGGTAAAGATATTTATTATCAAGGTACAACAGATAAAGAATTACCTATTACAGTAGATGCTAAATACTATTTAGATGGTAAAGAAATGAAAGCCAAGAAATTAGTAGGTAAAAAAGGTAAAGTTACTATTAAATTAAGTTTAAAAAATAATGCTTATGATACAAGAACTGGTTTATATACTCCATTCGTAGTAACAGTTGGAACATCTCTAAGTAATAAAACAAACTCAAATATTACTATTACTAATGGTAAAGTTACTAGTACAGGTAATAAGAGTATGGTAGTAGCCCTAGCAGCTCCTGGCTTATATGAAAGTTTAGGTACTGATGAATTAAAAGGTTTAGATAGTGTCGAAATATCATTTGATACTACAAGTTTCAGTTTAAATAATATCTATTTAATTTCCTCTCCAAAACTATTATCAGAAACTGATATGAATATCTTTAATAAAATGGATACTTTAAACACTTCTCTAAATACTTTACAAGTTAATATGGATAAAGCTGTAGCTGGCGCAAATGAACTAAAAGCTGGTACTAAAGAAATCTCTACTGGAGCAACTACTTTAAGTACTAAATTAGAAGAAGCTCAAGCTGGTATTGATAAATTAGAAGCAGGTTCAGTTAGCTTAACTTCTGGCATTAAAGAAATTATCGTTAAATTAACTGCTGCTAAACAACAATTAATGGATGCACAAAGTAATGTTGAAACAGTTGAACAAATGAAACAATTACAAGAATTACAAGCTGCTAATAATAAAATGATAGCTAAAATTAAAAATGAATTTGATAACGATGAAGCAAAAATAAATAATGCTAAACAAGCTGCTGTTGACTGTAATATGGAAACAGAAGAAAATGAATTAAAATTAGGTTTATGTCTTTTAAGTAAAGGTGTAACATTAAAACAAGCTCAAAGCCTACCATACTTAATATTATTAGAAAATAACAACACTGCTATTTCTACATTAACAGAAAAAATTAATAGTACAGTCGCAACAGTAGATTCTATGTTAAGTCAATTAGAAGAAGCTTTATACGAAGCTGAATCAGGATCAGAACAAGTAAATGCTGGTTTAACAGAATTAAAAGCTGGTGTAGCTCAATTATCTGCTGGTGCTAAACAATTATCAGATGGTACAGTTGAAGTATATAATGGTACTGAAAGCTTAGCTTCAGGTCTTGATCAATTAAATAAAGAAGGAATAAATAAATTATCATCATATGGAAAAACAGTAAATAATTATTCTAGCAAATTAAAAACTTTAGTAAGATTATCAAAAAATTATAATGGATATAGTTCAAACAGTTCAAGTAATTCAACATTCATTTATAAAATGAAATCTGCTACTAAATAAAAAACACACTAAAGTAAACATTTAAATATGTTTACTTTTTCTTTTGCAAATATGGTATTATATAGTAAATGCAACTTAAAGTTTACAAATTTCCAAGCAAAGTTGGTAGAATGCAACCGATAATTATCGTACTATTAGTAGCGAAAGAGGTGAAAATATGAAGTTTGGTGATAAACTCATAAAGCTAAGAAAAAAGCATGGCTTGTCTCAAGAAGATTTAGCCGCAAAATTAAATGTATCTAGACAATCAGTATCTAAATGGGAAAGTAATAATACTTATCCTGAAACTGATAAAATTGTCCAAATATGTAATATATTTAATTGTAGTATGGACGATTTAATTAATGATAAGATTACAGAAATAGATGAAGTAGAGCGTAAAGAAAAGAACAATTTAAATATTGCTCTAGATTCACTATTAGATTTTCTTACCAAAACAATTAATATGTTTTTTCGTATGAAATCATCAAGTATTATAAAATGTATCTTTGAACAATTAATAATAGCTTTTATTTTATGGATATTAGGAAATATCGTATCAAGTATAATACCAAATGTAATTTGTAAAACATTTAATTTTATACTAACAAATGCCACTTATTATACTGTATATGAAATAATTAAAGGACTAGTTCTCACAGTTTGGCTAATTCTATCAATGATAGTCATAATACATACATTTAAACTACGTTATTTAAATTATTACGAAGAAATATTAGTAGAAGAAAATAAAAAAGTTGAACCTAAAAAAGTAGATGCTAATAAAGAGTTCAAAGAAAAAACAGATGAAAAAATATCTTCTAGCAAAGAACCTAAAATCGTCTTAAGAGATCCAAATAAAGAACCATATGCCTTCCTTAGAATACTATCAAAAATAATAATATTTACTTTTAAATTATTTATAGCTTTTGTAGGCTTAATTTTAGTATTTACCTTAATACTAGCTCTAGTAGGTTTAGTAATTAGTATATCTCTAACATTCTACTCCAAAATATTCGCCGGAGCAACAATTAGTATGATAGGTGTTGTAGCCGCTATAATAATTTTCCTTATCCTAATAATTTATTACATCATAAATAAAAAAATAAATAAAGAAGTACCAGCTTTAATAATACTTGCCTCAATAATTTTAACAGGAATTGGTATTGGAATAAGTGTACTTGGTTTTAAAAACATAAAAGTTGTAGATTATACTGAAAAAGATATTAAAGAAAATGAAATAAACCTAACATATAAGGACAACATGTTAGTTACTAGTTTCTACCCACATAATTATGAAATAGTAATAGATAATACCATGAATTTAAACGATATAAAAATAATCTATAAATCGCCAAAGTATTTTAATATTACTTATGATGTATATTATGATTTTGATATGAGAGAATATTATGTATATTTAGATAACTCAGGTAATCAAATTGAACAGATACAAGAGTTCATTAATGACCTAAAAAATAACACTATTAAAAACTATGCAACAGAAGAGTTTAAAAATAGTATGAAAATTTATGCAAACGATGAGACAATAAAGAAATTAATGACTAACTTTTCAAAAATGTATCTATATGATCAAGAAACAACTGAGTCAGGATACAGAATTTCAAATGTTGAAAGTCGTATAGTTGAAGATGAAGGAGACTGTTCTGCACATTACAAC
>CAVKJF010000085.1:0-3559 GCA_963656615.1 bacterium
CTGTATTATTTTCAGGACAAGACATCAAAACACCTCCTTAAATATAAGCACCTAAAATAATGATTAAAAGAATAAATAATACTAAAATGATAGCTGATGAAGATACACAATTATTCATGTTTTTTCCTCCTTTTTTTATGCTTTCATCTTATTTTATGGTAAAACCCTAATTTGTGTGATTATATCTATCATATTTATTGCACGAAATTATTTTTTTTGTTATTATAAATAAGTGTATAGGGAGGAAAAATATGAAAAACAATAAATTATTTTTAGCGTTAAGTTCTCTTGCGGCTATTTCATTAGTCCTAACAGGATGCGGAAAAAAGGTGGAGCTTAAGGATGGAGAAAATACTGCAGTATCAATAAAAGGTGCCAAAATAACATCGAATCAATATTATGATGAAATTAAAGATGATAATATCGCAACATTAATTGATATGATCGATCACAAATTATTAGACAAAACTTATAAAACAGATGATGAAGAAGATAAATCAATCGAATCGCAATTATCACAAATGAAAAAAAACTATGGATCTGATGAAGAAACATACAAAAAGATTCTTCAACAATACTTTGGTGTAAGTTCTGAAGAAGAATTAGAAGAAATGTTAAGACTAGAATATAAAAGAAACAAAGCTGTAAAAGAATATATCAGTGATAACTTAACTGATAAAGAAATTAAGAAATATTATGAAGATAATATCTATGGCGAAATTAAAGCTAGTCATATATTAATATCAGTAGATGTTGATGATAACGCTACAGATGATGAAAAGAAAGAAGCAGAAGAAAATGCTTTAAAGAAAGCCAAAGAAGTAATTAAAAAGTTAGATGATGGTAAAGACTTCGCAAAACTTGCTAAAGAATATTCAACAGATGAAGCTACTAAAGAAAAAGGTGGAGATTTAGGATACTTCCAACCTAGTGATATGGTTGATGAATTCTCAAGTGCAGTCAGAGAATTAAAAAAAGGTAAATATACTACCGAGCCAGTTAAAACAAAATTCGGTTATCATATAATTCTAAAAGTAGATGAAAAAGAAAAAGCAGAATTAAAAGATGTTAAATCAGAAATTAAGGAAAAATTAACAGCTCAAAAATTACAAGAAGATAATTCACTATATTATCAAACACTAGTTAAATATAGAGAAAAACAAAAAATAACTTGGAAAGATGATTCATTAAAAAAACAATATAATGAATACATGGACAAGTTAATTGAAAATTCTAAATCATCAAATTAAAAAGTGCTAAGAAGCACTTTTTTCTTTATACAAAGCAAAGATCTTATCTTTATTCTCATAAACAAGTTCATACTTATCAGAATATTTTAAATACGTATTTATTGGATAATTAGTAGAAACTAAGAAATAATCAAAATCATACTTTTCGATTAACTTAGGATAATCTCCATTCAATTTAGAAATATTTAAATAATCCTTATAATTATATTTAGAATATAAGTCTGCCCTACCATCTACAAAAACTAAAATATCATTATAGATAAGAATACCACCATAATTATACATATTATATAGTCGTTTCGGTTTCTCCTCTTTTAAAATACTAATTACTTTATCATCTAAAAAATATGCATTATCTTCATAATTCCTACAATAATTACCTATAGAAAACAACAATAATAAAATTGAAACAAGTCCTATACATAAATTAGTACCTGAATCCATTTTTCTCTTACCGATATAATTAAAGATAACAAAACTCATAATTATATATGTGTATGGCCAAAATCTAATACTCTTAAGGCCTAAAAACAATGATACTCCAAATAAAACAAAATCCATTAATTCTATTTTTTTCTTACTAAAAATAAATACAAATAATATTAAAACAGCTAAAACAAAATATGGATAATTATTTATATTATTAAGTGTAGTTGGCATCCATTCAGATATATTAGAAATCATTAAACTATCCATCATATTTTGATATGGATATAAAAACATCTTAAAACCATGAATATTTATACATACAGAAATCATTGATAAAAGAGCCATAGACAAATACTTAGTTATTTGTTTCTTACTAATTCTATTAGCTTCTATTTTTGAGAATTTAAATGAAAATAAACCCGTAATTAAAAAGATAAAACAAAATATATATCCTAAATTACTAGATCCACCATGAATATTAGACCAAAGAATAGTCAATACCGGTAAAAAGTATATCTTTCTAGACTTCTCATTCTTATACAAATCATATAAAAACCAAGTAGTTAAAGCTAAAAAGATATAACTAACTAAATGAGGCCTTATTTGTACATAAAAGATTAAAATAAAACCAAACATAATCCATAGTAAACTAAACAAAACATTCTTTAGATAATTATTTTTATTGTAAAGAAACAAAATCAATTCTAAAATTCCAATACAAATAAAACTAAATACTACATAAAAACTCTTACCCAGTAAATTACTTAAATTATAAATAATAATTTCAAATAACCATTCATGTGAGATCCAACTTTTACCATACATATACCAAGAAAATACATCAGTATTTAAAATACCATGTTTCATCATATATTCCCCAGCTTTTACATGCCATAAAAAATCGGTATCAGCCTTTACACAACTAGCTAAAGCTAAAGTAAAAGTAAACACTAAAATTCCAAGTAAAATAAGCGTGGAATTTTTCTTATTAATCTTTTTCATAACTAAGTCCCTTTTGATATAATTTCTCTTTAATTTTATATTCTAATTCCTTACCAGAATACTTTCTACTTAATCTTTTATATAACTTCTCATACTCTCTCTTTGCAATATCAGAAGTATCATTAAAACTATAATTATCTATTACTTTAGAAATAACCTCATAAGAATATCCAGAAGTAATTAAATCATTTACAATTTTATTTTTTAAGACATTTCCACCCTTATTTCTATTACTCTTTATAGCTGTCCTAATAATTTTATTAATCTTTTCAATTTGTATATCCTCTTCAAAAACACCTATCTCATCCGAAATAATACTCATATCAATTCCTTTTCCGGATAAATCTTTAATTATCTTATTAGGTCCCTTAGAAGAAGTAATAATCTGATTATTAATATATGCTTTTGTAAAACTACGATCATTTAAATACCCTTGTTTTTCTAACTTTTCTATAGCTATATCAACAGAAGAACTTGGATATTCTTTAGAAAGTAACATTTTTCTTAATTCCCAAGAACTCTTAAATCTAGACTTAAGTGCTTTTAAAGCAACATAATAAACATCACACTCATTATTATAGGCTTCTATTTCTGGAAGCATATCATCTGAAATATCTTTTTTCAACAATAATTCATACTTTAAAATTACATCTTCATATAATTTTAGTTCCCTATTATCATCTAAAGTAATTTGATACTTACCAGAACTTATTTTTTTATACTTTAATATCTTCATGTATCTCACCCACCTACCTACATTATAGGAACAAAAGACAAATTTCAATTTGTCGTTTGGTCGTCACCGATCAAATTTCCTACTTCTCAGATAGAGTAACCTCTATTCTCCATAGGCTTAAATTCCGACAGTCGCTGCCGTA
>CAVKJF010000086.1:0-3512 GCA_963656615.1 bacterium
ATAATATTTTTGAGAGGAGCAAAATTTATGAATGTTGTTATTAAAGTTAATGATGAAATTAAAAATAAAATGATAGAATATTATAAAGATAAAAAACGTGATAAAGTTATTCCTTATGTTGTTTTTCAGGCTGAAGAAGAAGATACAGTTATTACTATGTATGAATCTGGTAAAGTTATGTTTCAAGGAAAAAGTGCTGATGTAGATGCTGCTATGTGGGGAGTTGCTTTAGAAAATACTAAAGAAAAGCAAGAAGAAAATAAAAAAGCACTTACTAAATATTACAATGCTTCTGCAGTTGGTTCAGATGAGGTTGGAACTGGAGACTATTTTGGTCCTATTGTAGTTACAGCAACTTATGTAAAAAAAGAGGATATCCCTTTTCTAGAAAAACTTGGTGTTGGTGATTCTAAAAAGATTGATGATTCTAAAATTTTAAAAATTGCTCCTGAAATAGCAAAGAAAATTAAATATCGAAGTATTATACTTTCTAATAAAGAATATAATGAGAAATATGCAAAAGATATTAATATGAATAAGATAAAAGCTATTATGCATAATAAGGTTTTATATCAATTGATGACTGAAGAAAAACCTCAAGTTGATTATATTATTGTTGATGAGTTTGCAAGAGAAGCAAGATATTACGAATATTTAAGAGATGTTACTAATGTGCAAAGAGGCATTACTTTTATTACTAAAGCAGAAGATAAAAATTTAGCCGTTGCGGCTGGTTCTATAATAAGCCGCTATATTTTCCTTAAAGAATTAGATAAGTTGTGTGATAGTATTCATATTCCGTTACCTAAGGGTGCTGGACGTGACGTTGATACAATTGGTGAAGAAGTTGTTGAAAAATATGGTAAAGATAAGTTAAAAGAAATTGCTAAGTTTAATTTTAAAAATACAGATAGAATTCTACATACCTTGGTTATGTAAAGAAAAGACTGCATTGTTTGCAGTCTTTATTCTTTGTCAAAATATTTTTTTATTAAGCTATTTAGTTCATTTGGTTTAATAGGTTTTGGCAAGTATTCATCAAAACCTTCATTTAAATACATTTCACGCATACCAGAAATAGCATTAGCAGTTAAAGCTACTACTGGTGGAATAACATATCCATCTAGTTTTTTTAGTTTATGGAGAGTCTCGATTCCATCAAGATCGTGCATCATATGATCCATAAAAATCATATCATATTTATTTTCTGCTTTAATGCTATAAATGCATTCTCTTCCGGATGTTAAAGTTTTAACATTAAATTTATATGGTTCTAAAATTCTCTTTGTAACTTTAACACTTAAGTCATCATCATCTACTATTAAAACAGTGTATTTAGAACAATCTATGTAATCTATTTTTTCTTTTGATTGAATTGCATCTGTGATATTGCCAATTGGTATAGTATTAGTAATTTTTTGCTTTATAACTACTTGGAAAGTACTGCCTACTCCATATTCACTTTCTACGGATATTTTACCTTCCATCATATCAACGTATTTTTTGGCAATTGTTAAACCAAAGTTAGAATTATCTACTTTTTTAGAAGTTGTATCAGTTTTACTAAAGATGCTGTTGATTTTATCTTTTTGTTCTTGTCTAATACCGGTACCAGTATCGGATACTTTCATTGTTAAGACACATTCACTATCATTAGTCATTTCTGAGGTAATAGATAATTTTATTTTTCCAACTTCAGTATATTCAATAGCATTAGTTAAGAAATTTAGTAATACTTGATATATTTTATTATGATCTCCATAGAGTTTACTTGGTATCTTTTCATCAACATTCAAGATGAATTCTATTGGTTTTTCACCTATTTTTGTATTAACTACATTAACTAAATCCTTTACAACATTAGCTAACGAATATTCCTTTTCTTCTAATGCTTCATTATTAGATTCTAGTGCTGATATATCTAAAATGTTATCAATTATATTTAAAAGGTTTCCTCCAGCAATAGATATTTCTTTTATATAATCTTTGGTTTCTATCTCGCTATAATTATCTTCTTTTAAAATTAATTTACTACATTTTGTAATTGTATTCATCGGATGAACTATTTCATTTGACATATTTGATAAGAAATCGGATTTTGTTTTATTTGATTTATCAATTTCATCTTTTAATACTTCTAGTTCCTCTACATTTTTTATATCTGGGTTTTCAATATTGAAGTATAAGAAGAACATTTGTAAAGATGTACCAATTGCTTCAAAGGCAATTTCTTTAAATAACAATTGTAAGACAACTACAACAATAATAAGAAGTGCTTGAGCATAAATTGCATGTTTTTTTCTACTATTTACACCTTTTCCATGAATAATTGTATACCCGATAATAAGTAAAACCATTATAGAAGCATAGCCAATGATATAATAGGCAGCTGGTCCAGGAATATATGTTACAGTTTTTAAACTATCAAAAGGTATAAAGAAATAAATTATTGTTGCGATGATAGTAAATATTGTTATTAATTTTGTTCTAGTATTGTAGAATATATAATCTTTTAAGGAATTTACTGGTACATCGCTTACAAAACTGATGTTATATAAATATAGGAAATAGTAACAGAAAATACCAGTTAGCCAGTGTATTCTTATCGCTAGGTCTTTTGAAGAATAGTCTTCTGAATAATATATAACTGTTGATGATATTACTTCTGTTATTAGTAAACACATCATAGTAATTAATAAATATTTATATAGTTTTGTTTCTATTGTCTTATTGTTATTGTTATTTTGAGAAAAATAGACAATCAAAAGTAGAACCATGAAGAATATACTACCAATGGTTAGTGTTAATCCCGGTATCATATTCTCACATCCTTTTCTTCATTTATATATTTGTAAACTATTTTGTTTATATCGTCTTTACTTACTGGCTTATATATAATGTCATTAATATAGCTTTTGCTTTTTTCTACCCTATTTTCATTCATTTCAATAATTACTGAATTCATATTTATTCCTTTAAGGCTTTGCTCTAATGTCTCGTCTATGTAATTGCTATCAATTAAAATAAGATCAAATTTTTCAAATGATACTTTATTAGCATATTCTTCTTCAGTATAAGCACTGGAAATATTATAATGGTATTCTTCAAGCAATTTACTAATAATGATATGATTAACCTTATTACTATCAACTATTAAGACTTTTTTAGTTGTGACTGGTTTTTCATATGTTTCCTCTACTAATGGAGTTGAATCTTTACCAATACTTTGAACAAAGTACATAATGCATTCACAGTGATTATTAGTATTTTTAAAGGCTACTCTACCATTTAATAAGTTAATATATCTTTTAGCAATTATTAATTTTAGGTCATCGTTATTAATTGAATTATCTTTATTTTCTCCAAGCTTTACAAAATCATTAAATTCAATATCAAACTTATCTTCTGAAATATAACAATTATTACTACTTATATTAAAAATTAACTGATAATTATCTTTTTCTGTTTTTCTATAATCTACGGCAGTAGTAATTATGCCATCTGGTGTAGAC
>CAVKJF010000087.1:0-3465 GCA_963656615.1 bacterium
GGTATTGTAACTGTAAGACCAGATTTTTCTTCTTTCTTATGTTCTTTAGTAGCAAATATTTCTTCTGGAACAGTACCTGTCACAACTTTTTTCTTTTCTTTAATAATGTATTTTTGAATAATATTATCAAAGTTAATCAAAGCTAAAAATATAAACAGAATTAAAAAAGTTGCTACTAATTTAAGTATAAAGCTAGGTGAAATAGCAAGTTTTACAACACCTATAAGTTGATCATTAGTAATTGGATTATCTTCGGCATTATTAACATCGCCTTGAGCAATTAATTTACCTGATGCTTTTCTCACTAATCTGTGTGTAATAATTTCACCGTCATCATTAACATAAGTAATAATATCATTTAAATTTGCATCCTTAGAAAGTTTTACTATTATTATATCGTCAACTTCTAATGTACCTGACATACTCCCAGTTTTAACAACAAAATAAGTATAACCAAAGACGTTTACATAGTCTTTTTTCATAATATCAGTTACTACAAAAGTATATATACACAAACTTACTAATAAAACTAAAAAAGTATAAGCAATGGACTTAAATATCTTTTTTAAGTAAGTCATTAAACCACCACACTATCTATTCTTTCATTATCAATTATAACATAGTAAAAACCAAAATACCATACAAAAACCGTGGAATTTTCCACGGTTAAATTAAATTGTTTATCTTACAAATTATCGTCCATTATTTTGTTCTTAAAATCAACAACACTTTCACTAGAATCATCATTATTAATAGTTTCCTGTTCTTCTTCTAAATCTTGTTTTTCTGTATTATCAAATTCAAAATCATCAAAATCGTTATTTTCTTCTTCATCATCTTCAACAGTATCACTATTTTTCTTTTTATCCATATATGCTTTTCCACCAACAACACCAGCGGATGCCACACCAACACCAGCAACAGTAGGTATAGCAACATTTGAAGCAGTTTTTCCATCTACTTTCTTACCCTCAATAGTAGCAGTAGGAACATTAGGTGTAACAACTGAAGTAACAGTTGAAACAACATCATCAAATAAATTACTCTCATCTTCTTCTAAACTAGGAATTGGTTCTTCAGGTTCAATAACACCATTAACTGGCTTAGCTTCTATTTTAGAACCTATTTTTTTAATTCCTTTAGCAAAAGCATTTCCAATAACGGAAGTAGCACCGGCTGTAACCAATGTTGAATTTCCATTAGATTTTTTTACCGCATCAACCAACAAGTCTTTAGCAGAAACATTAGTAATATCATCTGTAACACTATCTTCCATAGGAATATTATCCGCACCATCAAGTTCATTATTCTTCTCAATATCAGTATCAAATATAGGAGTCGTATCTACTTCTGGAGTATCAACAGATTTAACTGGTTCAATGGTCTCAACACTTGGCGCAGAAAGAGTTGATGGAACTGCCGCTCCATAATAAGATGATTTTCCAAGAAAACTATCATCACCTTCACCAATATTTATTAAAGTAGATAGAACATCCCTAGCTGCATAGACATTAGTACCATTAGAATAATCAATAATAGCCTGCTCTAATTCCTCAATAGCACTAATAAGATGACTAAAATTAGGTGCATCATTAAAGCCTTTCAAGCCACCAGCTTCCTTACCATCATCATAAAAAATGTTTTTTAAAGTTTCCGCTTCAATTCCTGTACCATTTATAACATTATTCCATACATGATTATAAAAATCAGGATCACGAGTAGCAGTATTATACCAACTACAATATATAATATCATTTTCAGCTTTAGAAAAACTACTATAAAAATCTTCTGCACTATTTCGTAAATCTCTTAGACTTTCAAGTACAATTTCAATATCATCATCAGACCACATAGAAAGAGAGTCTGAATAAGAAATACTTTTTTTACTAGAAATAACATTTTCTAAAACACCAGCGGTTGCACCTTGTGCTGCTGCTGTACTATCAAAATCAGCCATAAAAACCCTCCTTAACCAATATTAGCTTGACGTATGCTTCGCTCTGCAAGTTCTTTTTCCCTAACTTTAGCTTGATAAGCCTGAAATTCACTCTCTTGCCTTGTTTTCAAGCTCTCAAAATAATTACATCTATCTTCAGCATATCTATTTATAGCGTCTTTAAAAATATCCAATTCTTCAAGTAATTTTTCAAATAATACTCCAGAGCCAACATCACCAACATTCATAATATCATTTTCCGTAAGTAAATCAATATAAGATTTGGCTTTAGAATAAAAATTACTACATTCAGTATTGATTATACCTTTATCTTTACCATAGAATTTATATACATCATTCATATTAACAATCTGATCTCTACTAGTTATTGCCAAACAAATCACCAACTTTCATATCATAATTATATTATATACTAAAATACCAAGAAAACACCAACTATTTAACAGTCCTTTACACTAAAGAATATCTTCGTCAACATCATCTTCTACTTCAACAGGATCAAAGTTCTTAAAATTAATAATAAAATTAATATTTTCTAAAGACAATTTACTTTTAGAAATATCATAAACAGTCTTTACATAATTAACTGTATCCATAAAAGTATCCAATGAATCATTATTGATATTATCTCCAGTAACATTAATACCTAATAATCTATATTTATCAACAATTACAAAAGGAACAGAAGAATTAGTAAATGCATAAATTTTAGTTAAAAACTCATTATATGGACTATAAATAAAATCAAAATATTTATCTAGTTCTTCATCAAATGAAAAATTAGTATCTTCAGCAAAATGCTCTTTGAACATTTTCTCTAAATAATAATAAGAATTATAACTCAAAGAAAATAAATCATATAAACTAGAAACATTAGTAATATTCTTATTAATCATATCAACTATTTCTAAATCATGTAATTCATCATATAATGTAACTAATTTTAATATTTCTTCATTTATCTCTAACTTAGTACTCTTCTCTTTTTGCGGATTAACCCGATGAAATAATCCTTTTTTACCAGTAGCTTTAAGATAATCATTATAAATTTTACTTCTCTTAGCTTCTTCGGTTTTAATTTCTTTAAGTTTTTGTTCATACAAAGTCTTATTTTCGTTACGCTTATTATACTTATCTTGCATATCTTTAATAATAAACTCATATCTATAATACATTTTTAAAACACCAAGAGTATGAGCTAAATCAACCATGACATTATAAAATTTAGAAGTATCAGTTATATCAGCAAAAACTCCATCAATTACAAACTGATCAAAATTTTTAGTTCTTGTAGAACTATCAGCTAAGTAATCTAAAACATTCTTCTTTTTAGACATAAACATCTCTAAATTATAAAAGTCATCTCTAGCAAGCATCTTATCCAAGTTACTAACATCTTTTAAATAATTATTAAGTAACTCAGTCTTAGATAAACCAGTTGAATTTAAAAGATCAATTGCCTTAGTCTTACTATAAATATCTAATTTTTCCTTATATTTATCCATAAG
>CAVKJF010000088.1:0-3465 GCA_963656615.1 bacterium
TTAACCATTACTGTTCCATATTTATGTCTTTTTTTAATAGCAAAATCATCAATACGGGAGTGCGGACATAAAGTTGGACCTAAATAGGAGGTCAATTTATGTATGCACTAGATGAAAAGCTAAAAGCTATTAAATTATATAATGAAACTAAGAGTTTTGCTGTGGTTAAAAGAATGCTTGGGTATCCAAGTAATGCTAAAACTTTAAAAGAATGGATTAACAATTGTGAGAACGAAGGTCTTAACGTAGAACACAGGGGATATACAACTGAGGAAATTCAATTTGCTATTGAATATTATAAAGAATGTCAAAGTGCCCGTGTAGTTGTTAAAGATCTTGGTTATCCTCAAAATGTTGTAATCTTATATCGATGGATTGCTAAATACAGTAAGTCTTCTTGTAGAGAAAGGAAAAAGAATGTAGAATATAGTGAAGATGAAAAGGAACGATTTGTAAAATTGTTCTTAGAATCAAATCTATCACAAATTTCCTTCTCACGAAATTATGATTTCACACCACAAACTTTAGGTAATTGGATAAGAAGGTATTCTTGTGAGGTAAGGAAGACCAATGAAATGCCTTCAAATAATTTTAAAGATAAAGAAATAAACAAAGTAGTAAGTGATTCTATAGATAATGAATCTAATATTACTACTGTTAGTGATGAAATAAATCGATTAAAGAAAGAAATAGCTTCTTTAAAAGCTGAAAAATCTAAGAACGATGCTAAATTGAAACAAGTTCAATTAGAATTAAAACAAGCTAATCTAAAAGTTGAACAAGCTCAGCTTGAATATGATATTTTAGAGAAGGCGGCTGAATTATTAAAAAAAGAGAAAGGCATTAACATTAATTCTTTAACAAATAGAGAAAAGGCCATCGTTGTTAATGCACTAAGATATAAATATAAGCTTGTAGAACTACTTAAAGCTATAAAGATGGCCAAATCATCATATGAATATCAAAATAAGCATATGAATGATGATAAATATGAAGATGTAAGAAAAACAATAGTTGAAATATTCAACAATAATTATAAAGCATTTGGATATCGTAGAATTCATGCTTCTTTAAAGAATGATGGTATCATTGTTTCAGAGAAAGTTGTAAGAAGACTAATGAAAGAGGCTAAGATTAGACCTTACATCCCACGTATGAAGAAATATTCTTCATATGAAGGTGAAATATCACCTGCAGTTGAGGATTTATATAAACATGACTTTAAATCTTCTACACCATATGATAAATTAGTAACAGATATTACTGAATTTAGTTTAAAAGATGGTAAGGTTTATTTATCACCAATTATTGATTTATTTGATGGTGCTCCAATAACATGGACAATTGGAACATCACCTAATAAACAATTAACTAATACTATGTTAATGAAATTACATGATATCATTCCAAGCACTGCCAAACCTACAATTCACAGTGATAGAGGATGTCATTATAGAATCCCTGATTGGATTAATTTAATGAATGAATATCAATATACTAGATCAATGAGTAGGAAAGGTTGCTCTGCTGACAATTCTGCTTGTGAAGGTTACTTTGGTATTTTAAAACGTGAATTCTTCCATAATCATGACTGGAGTAATTGTTCACGTAATGAATTTATCAATGAATTAGATAGATATCTAATTTGGTTCAAAACTAAAAGAATTAAACAAAGATTAGGCTTTATAAGCCCTGTAGATTATCGAAATCAAGCTACATTATAATTTGGTCCAACTTTATGTCCGCAGCTCCATTTTAGGCCTTTTCTTACAATTCTTTTATATTTTCTATCTTCTTTAAGTATTCCAAATGTCCCTTCTGATTGAATAGATCTATTCATTCTTAGAAGAGCACCTTGAATAGATTCAAGATTATCAATTACTTCTTTATGATAAGATGTTAATTCTTCATTAACAGTGATAACTCTATTTCCATTACTTTTGTGGCATTTAGTCTTAAATGGACAATTAGAGCAATCTTCACATACATATTTTTCTTCCTCACGTCCATATTTATTACCCTTTACAGGTACTCTTTTTGAAAAAATAAATTTTTTATTATTAGGACAAATTAAATTACCATCATTATCTTTTTTAAAATTAATTGGTCTAAAAATATCATTATGATACTTAGAATCAGTTGTTTCCTTCTTGTAAGCACCAAATTTCATAAACAATTCCATATCGTGTTCTTTACAAAATATATAATTATTCATAGAACCATAACCGGCATCAGCAATAGGATATTTAGGGAAACAACCATATTGATTGAAATATTTCATCATTAAAGGAACAAAGCAATCCATATCAGAAGCGAATTGATTAATGTCAGCAACAGCAATATATTCATCACATATACCAAATTGCAAATTATAAGCTGGAAGTAATTGATCATTTCCCATATAATCTCTTTTAATTCTCATAAAAGTAGCATCTTTATCTGTTTTAGAATAGCTATTTCTTTTTTCTCCACATGTTTCAATTTTATATGCATACTCTTTAAGTTTACTAGTATATTCATCTAATAATTGATAATACTTTTGATTAAATGATTTTTTATGACCTTTACCACTAATAAAAGTAGCAGGATCTATGTTAAATCTTTGTTTAAAATCATTAAGAATACTTTCAATATATTCAATTGTGTATTCTTCACGTTGCTCATATCTATAACACTCGTAACATAATATATTGTCATTGATTTCATTTAATAATACAGTTATTTTATTGTATAGTTTTAATCTGCTAGTTAAACAAGCATTCTTCCACACCCAAGAATACTTATTAGCATTAGCTTCCATCTTAGTACCATCAATATAAATATGAGTTAAATCTACATTATCTTTTTCAAATATAACTTTATTAATTTCTTTAAATATATTTTCGATATTATCTTTTAAATAATTATTCATAAAATTATCAATAGTCATATGGGATGGAAATGATCGTTCATTTCTAAGTAACCATCTAAAACGAATATCATTTCTGCATAATTTTTCTAATTTTCTAGTTGATATATTTCCATTAATCATATATCCAAATAAAATTACCTTTAACATTGTGATGGAATTAAATCCAATACGACCTCTCGGATCATTTTTATCGGATTTTAGATATTGTTCTATATTACACTCCTTCAATATCTCATCAAAAGTATAAATTGGATCATCAAAACTTATTAAAGTTTCTAAATCTAGTGGTAATCTTAATTGAATTGGTGTAAAATACTTAGTGTTGGTTTCAGTATTTTTTAAGTAAGGATTCATTAAGTTTTCCATACTTAAATTATACTACAAAAAGAGGTTCACTCCCAGATTTAAGTCTGAGTTTGAACCTCTTTTTTGTTTATTTGAAGCTGTTTATTTTTTTACAGCTCCTTTAATTATATATTAATTAAAGAAACTTTAAAAATTTCCCTATACTCTAAATTCCAAGCTTTTTAACCATATCATCAATATATCCTAAT
>CAVKJF010000089.1:0-3422 GCA_963656615.1 bacterium
AGTTAATAATTGGAAAGAAATAGGAGAAATACTTTTGAATGAGATAAAATAAAGATTACTCTATCTATTAATTGGTATTGGTGATTAGTAATGATTAAATGACAAATTTTAGTTTGTCTATATATTGTGTAAAATGTAGTTAATTCTACATTTTATTTTTTATTTACTTTTGATTTTTGATATACTTATGTTAATAGTAGAGGTGAGTATATGAAGAGTGAAGATGAAAAAACAAAAGAACTTGAAGAACAAGAGATTACAAAAGAAGTTGAAAAAATAGAAGACATTGAAAATATTGAAGAAAGTAAAGAAGAACCTGTTAAAGAAGAAACAATAGAAAAAGAAAAACTAGAGGAAAAAGAATTAGTAGAAAAAGAAAAGGCTAATAAAAAGAAGAAGATAATAATTATAGTTTTAGCCGTTTTAATAGTTTTAATTTTAGCTACTTGGGCTTTCTTATCATGGAAAGAGTCTAAGAAAGAAGAAAAAATAAAAGATGAAGTATATAAAGAGGACAAGTTAACGGAAAAAGAAATAGAAAAGAAAATTAAAAAATATGGCGAGGCTATGGAAAAGGTTATTTCTATTTCATATACAAAAGAAAATAAAATTTTAACTTATGAAGAAGCTGTTAAACTTATTCATAAAAGTGATGATATAGTTTGTAATATTCATGAAATATATGATGATGGAAAGGTATATTTGAATGAATGTTCTTATGCAGGTAAAAAAACTAAATATTCATATGGAAAAAAACAAGAGCCTAAACAAATAGATGAGTCAACAACAATATCTGTTTATGTTAATAAAAGTAGTAAAGTTGCAACATTAGAGAAGCCAAGTGATATTTCAAACTATGATGTTTATACTGTTGATACTAAAATAAAATATCAAGATGTAGATTTATTTGGTAAAACAGAATATGTTCTTTATTTTGATTCAGAATATGCAGCACACATGAAAAATTATGTTACTGGTAAAGATATATTTTCTGAACTTAATCCTAAAGATATAAGAGTATTTACTAATAATGAAAAATATGATACTTCATATGTAGCATTACTAATTAATGATAAATGGGCAATTTATAATATAGATACTTCTAAAGCAGTTGTTGCTAATATATATGATTATATTACTACTAATTTAAATGCTTCTGTTTCTGGACCAAGTGCATCAATAGCGGCAATTAATGGTTCATATGTGGCAGTTTCTAGAAATAATAATGTAGGTGTTATAAACTATAAAAATGGAAAATCTATTATTCCTGTTCAATATCAAAAATTATCGCTTGGTACTAATTATTTATTTGCGGCTGATAGTAATAATACTGGTTATATATATGACTTTAATGGTAAAACTTATTTAAATAATGTATTTGATGTTATTTATGGTATTACTGCTGGTGATTATGTTATAGCTAAACAAGGTGATAAAGTATTACTAACAAATATTAATGGAAAAATAATATATAGTTTTGATGGAGCTGATGATATAGCTGATGTTTATTATTTCTTTGAATATGATGGAAAGCTATTAATACAATTTACAAAAGCAACTCAAACTAGTGATGGTCAACAATGTGTGGAATATAGTTATGATTTAACAACTAAAAAAGGTGAAGTTAATGATACGGAATGTGCTGGTATTGCGAAGCCTATACTTTACTTGTATCCAGAAAAGGAAACAGATGTTACAGTTAAATTTTCTAATCCAGAGATATTAGAGACTACTTATCCTAAGTTTAATGGTAAATGGGAAGTTAAGGCTAAGAGTAATGGTGACTTGTATGATAAGTCTGGTAAATATTATTATGCTTTATACTGGGATGAGAAGAAGGTACATAGTGTAGATTTTAGTGAGGGATTCTATGTAGATAAAGATAACGCAATTGATTTTTTAGAAAAGAAATTAAGTTATATAGGTCTTAATGATAAAGAAAGAAATGAATTTATTATGTACTGGTTACCAGTGTTGGAGAAAAATGGTAAGAATTTAGTTTACTTTGAATTAACTGAGGAAAGAGAAAGTTATAATAAATTATTAATAAGTCCTAAACCGGATTCAATGTTACGTTTAGTTATTCATATTAAGAAAGTTGATAGAAAAATAAATATACCTAAACAAAGTTTATCTAAGTTTAGAAGAGTTGGCTTTACAGTAGTTGAATGGGGTGGAACAACTTATTAATAAAAAGTAAGAGAATTAATTAAAAATTCTCTTTTTGTATGCTATAATTATCAAAGGTGGAAGTATGAAAAAAAAGAAAAAGAATAATAAATATAAAATTACAGTACGTAAGTTCTTTGGACATTTACATGTTGTTAATAAACATAGATTTAAAGTATTTTGCTTATGTTGTAGAGCAGGAGAGGTTTGGAGAGGTTTAACACATGACTTATCAAAATATTCATTTACAGAATTTTTTGAAAGTGCAAGATACTTTGTAGGTGATCGTAGTCCGATTGTAGTTTGTAAAAAAGTAAATGGTTATTCCAAAGCTTGGTTACATCATAAAGGAAGAAATAAGCATCATTATGAATATTGGTATGATTATGCAGCACCAGAGAAAACTCCAGTAATTCCTTATAGTTATTTTGTTGAAATGGTATGTGATATGTTAGCGGCAGGTATGACTTATCAAGGTAAGAAATGGAGTAATGAATATGAACTTAATTATTGGATGAATAAAAGAGAAGAATGTAAAATTAATCCAAAGTTAGATTTTTTATTAACGAAGATTTTTACAGATATAAGTTCAGATGGTGTTAAGAAAGTAATTAATAAAAAGAATTTAAAAGAATTATATAGAAAATATATAGGATAACTTTCATGTTATCTTTTTTTGACACTATGTTTAATAAGTGTTATAATATGTAGCCAATGTGTGAGGGGAAGTATTATAATGGAAAATGTGAATGAGGTAATTAATAAGGGTATACCAATTGATGCTCAAGTTGCATTATTAGGCTCTGATATTTTAAAATTGGCTGGTAATAAAAAAGAAATAAAGGAATCGTTTGATAAAGAAATGTATGCCTTAATAGAGTTTTTAGAAGATAAAGTTGATTATTATCCAGATATACAAATATTTCAAACTTTAGGTATTGTTCAAGATAGTGATAGTATTAATAAATTGTTATGTTACTCGACAGAATCTATTCTTACAACACTTATTCATAATCTTAATATGAGTGATAGTCGTTATGGTGATGTTTTAAATGGAAGTGATTTAGTTGATTTTTTATCAGATGAAGAATTCGGCTGTAAAAAAGCCATTTCTAATTTAAGAAAAGTAGTTACAGATAAAAAGTTGGCTAAAAATTATCCAATGCTATATCAAAGTTATGTCGGTGCTTTTGAACTTAAGAAAAGTATACAAAGACTTAAAAGTATGCTTAATGGTTTTACTCTTTCTTATG
>CAVKJF010000090.1:0-3375 GCA_963656615.1 bacterium
GTACTTCTTTATATATAGTAGCAAGATCATAACTCATATAAGCATTATCTTTATCAGCTAATAACTTTTCTTTTGTCTTTCCTGTAACACTATCTATATTTGCATATAAATTATCTAAAGTACCATACTTAGCTAATAAATTGATAGCTGTCTTCTCACCTATTCCTTTTACACCTGGAATATGATCACTAGCATCACCCATTAAAGCTTTTAAATCAACCATTCTAGCTGGTTCAACCTGATAAGTTTTCATAAACTCATCTCTATTCATCATAATATGACCAGACTGTTTCAAAAGTTTAACAACAACTTCATCACTAATTAATTGTAATAAATCTTTATCACTACTAACAATAGTCGCAATAAATTCATCTTCTTCATCTACAATTCTTGCTAAAGTACCGATAATATCATCAGCCTCATAATTATCAATTTCAAAATGCTTAATTCCAAAAGCATCTAAAACTTCTTTAGCTTTAGGAAATTGTAGTTTTAACTCATCAGGCATTTCAATACGACCTGCTTTATAAGAGTCATACTTATCATGTCTAAAGGTCTTTCCTTTATCAAATGCCACAAGTATATAATTTGGCTCTTCTTCCTTAATAATTTTATTCATCATATTAATAAAGCCATACAAAGCATTAGTAGGAAAACCCTTAGAGTTCTTCATGATAACGCCTTGATAAGCAGTAGCGTAAAAACTTCTAAATAAAAGATTATTACCATCTACTAAAATAATTTTTTTCATAATTGTATCACCTACTAATTAGTATAACACAAACAATTATTATTTTCCTAACTACTTATCAATATTTACGTAAGTATTACTACTATTATAATTATTTTCAAGTCTCTTCAAATGATCAGTAGCCATAAACAAGCACAAAGTCATGATACTATAAATTGCTAATATAAATAATCCTTTCTTTAAATTAATTCTCATTGTCATAATCATCACTCCTTTTCAATTACAATTCAATTATATCTCGTACACTTGTTCGTGTCAATAATAAATTGAAACATTTGTTTGACATTTTACAATTATGATGTTAAACTAGATACATAAAGGAGAGATTATAATTATGGAAAAACTTACTGCTCGTCAAGAATATATATTACAAGTAATTAAAAAGTTAGTTGCAAAAAACGGTTATCCACCTACAGTCAGAGAAATAGGAGCTCAAGCTCACCTAAACTCTCCAGCAACTATTCACTTTCACTTAACTAAACTAGAAGAAAAAGGATACATAAAAAAAGGCAATAGTAAAAATAGAACAATCGAAATACTAGTACCAAATGAATTTATTGAAAAAGATGAAAAAATATCCGAAGTACCATTACTAGGAAAAGTAACTGCTGGTACACCTATTGAAGCAATTGAAACACCAGATGAATATTTTGCTATTCCAACAAACTTAATAAATCCTAAAAAAGAAATATTCACTTTAAAAGTATCTGGTGAATCAATGATAAACGTAGGAATATATGATGGTGACATTTTAATTGTTGAACGTCAAAATACAGCTAATAATGGAGACACAGTTGTTGCTATGAATTCTGATAATGAAGCAACCGTAAAAACCTTCTATAAAGAAGCTGGCCACTTCAGACTACAACCAGAAAATGATACTATGGAACCAATAATTTTAAAAGAAGTAACAATTCTAGGAAAAGCCGTTGGTCTATACAGAAAATTTTAAGACAAAAGAAAACCCAAGAAAGAAAAAATCTTGAGTTTTTTATTTGCCTTCATTTATAAAAGTTCTGATAATATAACTAGCTATTAATAATCCAGCCGAACTAGGTACAAAAGAAGTTGAACCAGGTGTTCTATCTCCTGTCTTAATAGGTAATTCTCTTGATGATAAAACCAAAACTTTATCATTTATTTTTTTATCCTTAACATGTTTTCGAACAATTCTCGCTAAAGGATCATTAACAGTTTTTCTAACATCAACAATTTCTAACATACTAGGATCTAATTTATTACCAGTGCCCATACTTGAAATAAATTTTCTCTTTTCCAAAATGCATTTATCAATAAGTGCCAACTTAGTAGAAACTGTATCACAAGCATCAACTAAATAGTCAAATTCATAATCAAATAAAATATCTATATTAGAAGCATCAATAAATTTATTAATTTTAATAACTTCACAGTTTTCATTAATATCTTTTATTCTCTTTTCAAATACATCTACCTTAGACTGTCCTACAGTAGAACTTAAAGCAATTATTTGTCTATTGATATTAGTCTCATCAACTACATCTCCATCAACAATAATGATTTTGCCTATTCCAGAACGAACCAATGCTTCAACAACATAGCCTCCTACTCCGCCAACACCAATAACCAAAACTGTCTTACTAGAAATACTTTCAAAAGAGTCTTCACTAATTAATTTTTTAAATCTATCAAACTTATGCACTTTTTCTACTCTCCCAAGAAGGAGTATCAGTCTTAACAAACTGTTTACTCTTTTGACTAGATGACTGAATTAAATCAAATGGCCTATCATAAATAAGTTTATTTACATATGACATTTTAGCGTAAATATCTCTATTTTCTAATGCCATATTATAATACTTATTAAGACTCTTAGTATCTTTAGAATTAAGTTTATCAAAAGACTCTAATACTTGTTGAAGAGTATCTTCCATAACAGAAGCTTGTCCTATCACAGTACAGTCAAACATTCTAATAAAGTCAAGTGTTCCAACTAAATCCAAAACACCATTCTCCCTAAATAATTCAGTCCAAGTATCTGGATTAGTATTACTTGAAACTATTCTTTTAACTATAGATACTTTCTCATCAGAAAACACTTCACCTAATCCAACTTTATTTAAAGATAAATACTTACCCTTTGTAACACCAGGAGTTTCCTTCTGCATATCTAATATAGTATCAACATACAAATTATCCATTGCTTCATTAACTTTTCTTGAAGGTAATGGTGCTTCATACACATCATAAGTATCTTCACCAGTACCAGACTTTGTCGTTACTACAACATCTCTTTTATATAAAATAGAATTTGCTCTAATAAAATCAATAATAGATTTATTGTCACTAGACTCACTAAATGAAGAGGCTAAAAAACTTCTACCATTAACAATAATATCACTAGGCATAGTATTATCCAACTTAACACCAGATCTAACTTTAGAAGCATCTTTAATAGATACACGAACATTAAGTATTCTATTTCTATTAACAATTGGTAACACTAACATCTTACTTCACCTCGCATGCCTTATTATATCACGTTTTAACAGTCATATCAAGAATTCCTTATAAACAAAAAAAGTCAGAATGTAGAGTTACAATTGATGTGACACCATGTAAGTACAAAAAAAGCAAAAAATCCG
>CAVKJF010000091.1:0-3322 GCA_963656615.1 bacterium
AAATAATATAACAAGAGAATATTTGGAAAAACATTATACCGAAGAAATAGTGTTAAATCCTGAAGAAATAAAAACAAATAAAGGTTTGATAAAAATAGGAGAAGATATAACTTATAAAATAGAATCAACCCCAGCAAGATTAAAGATAATAAAAATAATAAGTAATAAATATATAGATAAAACAGAAGGAATGATTTATCAAAATATAAAAGAAACTGATAAATATCCTCATTCTTTTTGTACACCATCTTTTGCAACAGAGATAATATCAAACAAATATGTTTTGGGAATACCATATTATCGTCAGGAACAATATTTATATGGTGATGGAATAAGAATATCAAGGCAAGATTTAAGTAACTATCAAATAAGAACAAGTGAAATATTAAAGCCACTATATAACTATTTGATAAAGACAATGCTAAGTACAAAAGTAAAAGTATTGCATGCAGATGAAACGACGTTAAGAGTATTAAATAGTGATAAAGCAAAATGTTATATATGGTTATTCAATACATCATTTTATGATAATCCAATATATATTTATAAATTTAGTAAAACCAGATCAAGAAACGTTCCAAGAGAGTTTTTAAAAGAATATAAGGGATATTTGATAACAGATTGTTATTCAGGATATAACGATATACCAAATGTAATGAATTCATATTGTTGGGCACATGCAAGAAGAAAGTTTATAGAGATATTAGATGAGCTATCACTAGAACAAAAGAAGAATTCAATATCACAAAAAATAGTAAATGAAATAGATAGTTTATTTTGTTTGGAAAAAGAATATAGAAACAAAAAATATGATGCTGATAGAATAAAAGAATTAAGAAACGAAAGAGAATTTAAAAGTCATATAGATAAGTTGTTTGAAATATTGAATAAAGCTAATCCACAAAGTAAAACAAGACTAGAAGAAGCAATAAAATATATAACAACAAGAAAAGATAGTTTCTTAGAAATATTAAACGATGGTCATTTAGAATTAAGCAATAATACAGCTGAAAGAGGCATAAAGCCATTTGTAATAGCAAGGAAAAACTTTTTGTTTTCGAATACAGAAAATGGAGCTGAATCATCAGCAATAATATTTTCAATAATACAAACAGCAATAGCAAATGGAATAGATTATAAAAAATATATAGAAAAAGTAATAAATAATATACAACCAAATTCAACAGAAGAAGAATTAGAAAATCTTTTGCCTTGGAAAATTAAATCAAACTAAACTAATAATCCGAACACGTTCGAACTATATATGGATATTTTTGAGTAAGCGTCAAATTTCTACACCCGTATAAAATGAAATACTGTGAATAAACCTCATTTAATAAAGGTTACTCACAGTATTTTTGCTGTGTGCCGGGCATGGCATTAATCTTACTAGTGAAAGTCTAGTCACGGGTTTTTACCGCCAAGTGTAGCGAACCTCAAGCCGTTAGGAGTAATCCTATGGGTGAAGGAAGAGGTGTAGCAAAATCCTTGAGCCTACGAATAGAAACTTGATGAGGCTAAATGGTAAGCGGATAAGGTTGCAGTACAAACTAAAGTCCTAATGGTAAACGTAAAACCAAGACAGTAAATCAAGAGGTTGTGGGATGAAAGATTAATGAATTACCCCGGGAGGCCCTAACGCGTAGAATACACGTGCAATAAAAAGCAAATAGTTAGGGAGTCAGCTGAGGTCGTATTATGTGAATGCCAATCACAAAAGGACCTAATGTTTATATAGTGCAAATCGCTATAAGCAAAGTATAGATAGTCTGTAAGATGATATAGCCTAATACATTGAAACGTAATCAATGATGGTGAAATAGTCGAGGATGTTTCTATATAATCTACGAATGGAGGAGGAGCAGCAAATGAGCTTAATTGAAGAGATTTTAAGTAAAGAAAATATGAATGAGGCAATAAAGAAAGTAAAATCAAATAAAGGAGCAAGTGGCATTGATAAAATGACAGTTGACCAAATTGATGCATACTTTTACAAACATAGAGAAGACATTATTAACGAAATAATGAATAAATCCTATAGACCTCAACCCGTAAGAAGAGTATATATTCCAAAATCTAATGGTAAATTAAGACCTCTAGGCATACCAACTGTGGTTGATAGGGTTATACAACAAGCTATTGCTCAAAAGTTATCACCAATATATGAAAACATATTCAGTGATTATTCTTTTGGCTTTAGACCAAGTAGGGACTGTCACACGGCAATGAACAAGGTATTAGAGTATCTTAATCAAGGGTTTGAATGGGTAATCGATTTAGATATCGAAAAGTATTTTGATACTGTAAATCACGATAAATTAATCTCAATACTAAGAGAGAAAGTAAATGATAGTCATACGCTTCATTTAATTAGAAAATTCCTGCAAGCAGGAGTTATGGATAATGGCTTAATATCAGCTACAACGGTTGGAGTACCTCAGGGTGGACCATTAAGTCCAATTCTTAGCAATATTTATTTAGATAAATTTGATAAAGAATTAGAACAAAGAGGACTACATTTTGTAAGATACGCCGATGATTGTAATATCTTTGTTAAAAGTGATGTAGCAGCCGAGCGTGTTATGAAATCAGTTACTTCTTGGCTTGAAAGAAAATTATTTCTTAGAGTGTCTGCCACTAAAACTAAAATAGTAAGACCAACAAATAGCAATTTCTTAGGTTTTACATTTTGGAAAAATGAAAAAGGTTGGCAATGCAAACCCGGAAATGATAGAAAAGCAAAACTTTATGAAAAGATAAAATGTGTTCTTAAAAGAAAACACGCTGTATCACAACCACTAGCAAAAACCTTTACTAAGCTTAATCAAATTATTCGAGGTTGGATAAATTATTTTCGAATTGGAAATATGAAAATGTTTATAGACGAGTTTGGACAATGGTTAAGACATAAAGTAAGAGTAATAATTGTTAAGCAGTGGAAGAAACCGCTAAGAATATATAAGAATCTACAAAAGATTAATAAAGCTTATGAATGTAACTTTGATGAGGAAAGTATCTTTAAAGTAGCAAATTCAAGATTAGGTTGGTACCGTAGATGTGGAATGAACATTGTTAACTATATTATAAGTCCTAAAGTTTTGGGTAAGGCTAATAAGAAAAAGGGAAGACCTGGACTAGTCAACCCTTTGGATTACTATCTTAGTAGTTTGTGTAGAATATAAATGTAGCGCCGTATACGAGAACCGTACGTACGGTGCAATGGGAGGGACGAAAATTTATTATTTTCTCTCTACCCTATTTCAAATATTATAGTATAATAGTAATGAAGGAATGTTTATATTAATCATTAGGGCATTTAGTG
>CAVKJF010000092.1:0-1439 GCA_963656615.1 bacterium
TGTTACTGAAATCATTGGTTAATGATATGATAATTAAAGTAGAGGCTATTGCTTCTACTTTTTTTGTTTCTGCAAAAAAAAATAAGCAGCTTTTTAAGTTGCTTATTTTTCTTTATTAAAACTCTTAAATAAATTATATGTAAAATTATTTAAAATTAAATCAAATTCACCTATATATTCTGTTACTATAGTATTAAAACCAAGTTTCATTTCATTTAATCCGGAGTATTGATTTTTCTTTTCAAATTCTCCAACAACAGCATTCATATTTAAATATTTTAAGCCTTGTTGATTATAGTCTGAAATCATTTGCCATTTTATCAAATAACTAGCATTAAGTGATGAAAACTTCTCATTGTACCCGTCAGTAACAATATAAGCTGCATTATCATATTTAATAACAAGAGCTCCACCAATTAAGATTCCATCTGGATGCTTTTTTAATAATTCTGTTGCAAGCAACATGTTATTTTTATATGAACTAATTAGTTTGTCAGATTCCATTTTTTTATTTAAAGTATTTTGGCGCTCTTTATCATTTGGCGCATATTGTTGAATTCTTTCTGCTAGTTGTTCATTGTTTAGTAATTCATTTTCGTACATTTTTCTACTATTTATGATAAATGTTTCAGTATTGATTTTGGCATAATATACATCAATATCTTCACCAAAGTTTTTTACTAAAGCTTCATAATATTTTATTGGCTTTTTATCTTTTTTACCGACAAATTCATAGAGCTCTTTTATGTCTTTTGTTGTGTCATTATATACTTCAATACCAATATTTTTAGCTTTTCTAATTTTATTTCTAGTTCTTTTATCAAAACTTTCAAATAATACTTCTTCATTTTTGTTTAAAAGTACTAGTGCTTCCCATCTAGGTTTTTCATTTTCAAAGTATAAATTTTTTCCTTTGTATTCAAACTTTGCAGTAGCAAGATTTTCTAAAATTATACTTTCTTGATTGTTCATATTTATTAAATCTCCATCATTACTATGGATACTTATTGGAATATATGGATCCATTCTTAACAACATGAAGCCTTGTTTACCTAATAGATTTTTTAAGCATTCAGCAAGTTCTTTTACTTTTTTAGAATCAGAATAGTCAAATAATATTCCTCTTGGAGCATAAGCTATTTTATTATTCATAAATACTTCTTTATAAAGTATCATGGTTGCTCCTATTAGAGAGTTAGTTCCATCAACTATACCAAAATAGTGAACATTGTATCCTAATTTTAACATAGAAAGACCATATGCTGATGTTTGATAATAGCTTCTATATCTATGACTACTAGCATACTTATTAAATTGTTGTTGATTTAATGTTACTAATTTCATATTTTCCCTCTCCATCTTTTATTTATTATAGCATATTTTTTTGGTTTTTATCAATAATTTATAGTAGTTAAAAGGCATTTTTCGTAGTATAATTA
>CAVKJF010000092.1:1449-3283 GCA_963656615.1 bacterium
GTATAATTATATTGGTGATAAAATGTTTAAAGATAATAAAATTTTAATACTTGGACTTGCTCGTTCTGGTTATAGTGCCGCTAAAATTTTAATAGAAAGAGGCAATGAAGTTATTTTAAATGATAGTAAGGAAGAAGAAAAATTAGATAAGGGTCAAATAGCTGAATTACGTGAACTTGGTGTTAAACTAATTTTTGGTAGTCATCCTGATGATTTACTTGATAACTCATTTGATTATTTAATTAAGAATCCAGGTGTTCCTAATAGTCATAAATATGTAGTTAAAGCACAAGAATTAGGAATAGAAGTTTTAAATGAAGTTGAAATGACTTATAGATTATTACCTGATAATATAAAAATTATAGGTATTACAGGTACAAATGGTAAAACAACAACTACTTCTCTTACTTATGAAATAATGAAAAGTGCCTTTGGCGATAAAGTTCATTTAGCTGGTAACATTGGTTATCCATTTTGTAGTATTTTAAATGATTTAGTACCAGGAGATATTGTTGTGATGGAAGTTTCTTGTCAACAATTGAATAATATGAGTACTTATAAGCCTGATGTAGCCTTAATGACTAATTTAAGTCCAGCACATATAGATTTCTTTGGTACTTATGAAAAATATAAAGAAGTTAAAGCTAGATTATTTAAAAATCAAACTAGTGCTGATGTTGCGATTTTAAATATTGATAATGATGATGTTATTAATGAGACTAAAGATATAAAATCAACTGTTAAATATTTTTCTAGTACTAAAGAGATAAATGGTTGTTACTTAAAAGATGGAGCAATATATTATTATGGTGATAAAGTTATTGACACAGATAAAGTTTTTATTGCTGGTAGACATAATTTAGAAAATTGTATGGGTGCAATCATGATAGCTAAAGAATTTGGTGTTAGTAATGAAGTGATAGAAAAAGTAATCTCTAATTTTAGAGGTGTTGAACATAGATTAGAATATGTTGATACTGTTTCTGGAAGATTATTTTATAATGATACAGAGGCTACTAACATTAAATGTACGCAAATTGCATTATCTTCTTTTGAAAAGCCAATAATATTAATTCTTGGTGGATTAGAAAGAGGGCAAGATTTTAATGAATTAAGTCCTTATATGGAACATGTTAAGAGTATTATTGGTATTGGGCAATGTAGAGAAAGAGTTTTTGAGTTTGGAAAGAGTTTGAATATACCAACTTATATTTATGAACATTTAAGTGATGGATTTGACAAGTGTGTTGAAGTATCTGATGCAGGAGACGTTATATTATTAAGTCCAGCTTCAGCATCTTGGGATCAATATAAAGAATGTGAAGTACGAGGAAAAGAATTTAAGGATAAAGTGGAGGAGTTAAAAAGTGAAAATTAAAAATGTAAGAGCTAGAGAGGTTTTGGATTCTAGGGGAAATCCTACGGTTGAAGTTGACGTTATACTTGAAGATGGTACTTTAGGAAGAGCTATTGTTCCTTCTGGTGCCTCAACTGGTGAAAGAGAAGCTTTAGAAATGCGTGATGGTGATTACAGATATAATGGTAAAGGTGTATTAAAAGCTGTAAATAATGTTAATACTACTATCCGTGATAAAGTAATTGGAATGGATGCTAGTGAACAAGAATTAATAGATAAGACTTTAATTGAACTTGATGGTACTGAGACTAAATCTAATCTTGGAGCTAACGCTATACTTGGTGTGTCTATGGCTTGTTTAAGAGCCAGCGCTATTGCGGCTAAAAAGCCTTTATATGAATATGTTGGATCTGGTAGAAGTTTACCTTATCCAATGATGAATATTATTAATGGTGGAGCTCATGCTGATAATAATTT
>CAVKJF010000093.1:0-3164 GCA_963656615.1 bacterium
GTGCTAATACTAAGTCTATTCCTTCTACTTCTTTTAGCTTGTCAGTTAATTCTTCTATTTCACTACTTGTTACATTTTTATCTAGAATAATTATTTCTGGAGATGTAATGTTAAACTTTTTAGCTAAATCAGAGTTAGCTACATTAAATGCTAAATCTTTTGGTAGGGAATCATCTAATTTGTAATATACATCATAATGACTGTTTCCGTAATATGCAGGTATCATTAAAATGATGAATATAATTATAATTGCTTTAGACTTTGATGTAATAAATTTTGGTAATTTTTTAAATTCTGGTAATAATATTTTATGTTTTGTTTTATCAATTTTTTTATCAAAAATTAGTAAGAATGCAGGGAATATTGTGACAACTGTTAATAATCCAAATAGAACACCTTTTGCCATAACTATTCCGATATCTTGACCTAATAATAAGTCCATTGTACATAAGGCTAAGAAACCAGCAAATGTAGTTAGAGATGAACCTAAAATTGATTTAAATGTTTGTACTATGGCATCAGACATAGCTTTTTTCTTGTCTTTGATTTTCTTTTTAGAATCTTCATATTTATGATATAAGAAAATTGAGAAGTCTGTTGTTACACCAAGCTGTAATACTGCAGAAATTGATTTTGTAATATAACTTATATCTCCTAAGAAGTAATTGCTTCCCATGTTGTAGATTATAGCGATACCAATGTTACCTAAAAGTAAGAATGGTATAATGTATGAATCTGTTGTTAGTAAAAGAATTATTAAACAGAATAGTACAGCTATTGTAACATAAGCTACAATTTCTTGATTTGATAAGTCCATTGTATCGATTACCATGGCTGTCATACTACTAACTTTACTAGCGTCTTTTACAGTTTCTCTTAATTCTCTTACTGCTTCTATTGTTGTATCTTCGGATGTTGAGCCATTGAAGGTAACAAATATTATTGTTTCATTGTCTGAATATAGTTTATCTTTCACTTCATCTGGTAACATTTCATATGGAATGGTTGTATCAATTATATCTGCTACACTACATACCTCATTGACATTTTCAATGTCCTTAATTTTATCCTCTAGGTTAAGGATATATTTTGATGATTTGTTATCAACCATGACAAAGGCGTATGAACCTAGGCCAAAGTCGTCTGTTAATATGTTTTGACCTTTAATAGTATCAATACTTTCTGGTAAATATACTAAGATATCATAATTTACTTTGGTGTTTATATAGCCAAACACAGAAACTATTAAAAGGATAAAACTTACTATTAGTATTAATATACTATTATTTGTTATTTTATCTGCTATTTTTTTCATTGTTATTCCTCCCTCTTCGCATACTTAATTGTATTCATAATTTCAATAATTTCCATTATTTTTTGTATTTTTTTGGTCGATATCCAACACTTGTACGTCAAAAGTAGTGCATTTATACAACTTTGTGTAGTTTATCTTTACAATTGAGGTTTTTGAGATATAATATGTATAGGTGATGGAAAATGGATAAAAAGGAAGACTTAAGAGTAATAAAAACTAAAAAGAGTTTATATGATGGTTTAATTATGATGATGAAGGATAAACCGTTTGAAGAAATAAAAGTGTCCGATATCTGTAAGGTAGCTTTAACTAACCGATCTACATTTTATGATCATTTTAATGATAAATATGAACTTTTATATGCTTTGATGAAAGATTTGGAAAATGCTTTAATAAGTAAATTAAAAACGAATACAAATATTTCTAACTCAAAGGAGTTCTATTTAAAAACAATAGAATTACTATTTGAACATGTTAATGAAAACATTTCTATTTACTCTTCTATTCTTAAAAATAATAATAATAGTGTTGCTTATGATATGATTAGAGATACTATTATGAAAGATGTAAAGAGTCATATTGAAAGTGAACAAGAATATAATTCTGATATACCAATCGAAGTTATAACTACTTTTTATGTTAATGCTGTTATAAATGTATGTTCTATGTGTATTAGAAAGCCTAATCAATATACAGTTGAAGATATGATTCGTTATTTGGATAAGCTAATACCAGATAATTTATATTAAAATGAAAAGAGCGTGAATCATTCATGCTCTTTTTTTTAAATTTACTTATTAATTAGTGTATATTAAATATCCTATTAAAAAGACTATTATTATGAGGAGAATAGTTGCGAATACTCCTCTTTGTTTATCGGTTAATTTATTGTTAATATAGGAAAATAGATTAGTAACTATGATTGGTAGTAGTATTAAAACTAAAAGTCCTGCTATGGTTGCGATAGCAAAAAAAATTAAAAGATTTTCCAATTCCATATTAAACCTCCAATTTTAGTTTAATCTATACTGCTAATAAAAATATTTTCTTCTTCATAGTTATCACCTATTCTTTTTTACTATAATTATTATATAATTAAATTTTTCTTATTTCAAGGGCAATATAATAAGAAAAAGACATCTTATGATGTCCTAATCTATATTAATAAGTTCATATTCTGTTGTACCAATGCCTAAGTCTTTAGTGGCATCTATTGTATGATGTCCATTTCTTGACTCAATTCTCTCTATTAAATGGTCTTTGCCTGGATCATTACTATTATATACCATGTCTAGACAAGCTTGGTCTATAGCAACAGGATCAGTTGATAGGACAATACCAATATCTTTCATACAAGGATCTTCAGCTACGCTACAGCAGTCACAGTCTACTGACATGTTTGCTAGTACGTTTATGTAGACAATTTTATTATTGAATAATTTTACTACAGATGAAGCTGCATCAGCCATTGATTCTAAGAAACTATCATGATCTGCTGTCCATAAGTTTTCTGGTACACCTACTCCATGAATATAAGCTTTTCCGTAAGATGAAGCACAGCCAATTGATAGTTGTTTTAAAGCTCCACCGTAGCCTCCCATGGGATGACCTTTAAAGTGAGATAAAACTAACATTGAATCATAATTCTTAATATTTTTACCTACATGATTTTCTTTAATTTTCTTGCCAGAAGGAATAGGTAATACTAAATCTGGTCCTTCGGCATCTAATAAGTCAACATTAAAATATTTAGTCCAACCATGGTCTTCTAGTAATTTTTCGTGTTTTTCTGTTGTATTTCTAGCTCCATCATAAGCAGTATTACACTCTACTACAGTTCCTTTTATAT
>CAVKJF010000094.1:0-3125 GCA_963656615.1 bacterium
TATAATATCTCCTTCTTGAGATACATTATAATCCCCAATCTTAATTAATTTAGTATGACCATAATGTTCAGGATGTGACATAACAGTTTTACTTGATTTAGTATTACCAGTTTTAGCTTTAGCTTCAATTAAAGTCGCATATCCTTCATATGCAATAACAAAATCAATTTCTAAACCACTTTCTTTAGCGAAATAAAATGGAGTAATATTTGCTTTATTTAATGAATCAAAAACTAAAGCTTCGTATATCGCGCCTTTTCCTTGACCTAAATTTCCTTGATTTATTGCTGCGACAGTCTCAATTCCATACATCGATGTAACTATTCCAATATCTTCTGGAAATAATTTAAATTGAGATTCTATCTTTTCTCCACTTAGAGGCAAAGAAGGAACGCTGACATTAAAAACTTTAGATACAATATGTGCTTGTTTTAAATATTCAATCGCATCATTTTTATCATACGATAGATTTCCTTGAACTTTAGAAACAACAAATCTTTTATTATCTTTTGATAAAAAAGTTGGTATCAAATCAAAAACTGATTGAATTCTAGAAACTTCAGAAGGTTTAAAAACAGGTTCACCTTTTTTATTTTTTCTTCTTCCAAAGTCACTCTTCATATCAAAAATAAGACTATTTAAAACATTATATGCATCTACTATTTTTTTACTATTTATATATGTTTCTATTACTTTTGGAAATCCTCCAATGCATGCATATTTTAAAAATAAGTTTTTATACAATTGATGAATATTTTCAGGAATAGGTTTCTTTTGAAAAAAGAAATCAACTAATTGATTAATTTGTTCTTCTTTATAGCCTAGTGCCCATAAAAATTCTTCAAAATCCATTGTTTTCATATTAAAGACTTGTTCATAGCCAGTTGGTGCAGGAGTTGCATCTCCTATAACATAGCCATTAATGCCTAAATATGATCCACTTCCAATGACATTATATCTTCCATCTCTTTTAAAATTTTTAAAAGATAATCTAGCTTTAGGACAATCTTGTATTTCATCAAAAAATATTAAAGTCTTATCAGGTTCAATTTTTTTATCAGGAAATCTTAATGAAATATTAGAAATGATTGTATCAACATTTAAATCATTTTCAAAATCTAAACAGTATTCAGGATTAGACCAAAAGTTTATCTCTATTAAGTCTAAATTATTACGTTTAGCAAATTCAACTACAGTTTCAGTCTTTCCACATTGTCTAATTCCTACAATTAAAGCAGGTGTTTTATCCACTTTAGAAAGCCATTTATCTAACATGTCATCAATTTTTCTTTTAAAATACATAAAAAATTAGATAAGGAAAATCAAGTATTAATTTAATGATGTTTCAATAAATTAACTTATATAATTAAAGCTTAATTAAAACCATGACGAAAAAACCTCAAAAGAGGATTTTTTTAAAAATATAGTGTATAATATAAATGGTTATTTAAATATACAACCATTTTTACACAATGAATAAATTATTCTAATTAGCTTATTCATTGATGCTACTAAGGCAGGTTTAGACGCTAATCCATCTGCCTTTTTCTTTTTATAAAAATCTACAATTACAGTATTTCTTGATGTTTTAATCATACATGTAACAGCTAAATATAAAAGGCATCTTAGCTTTTTGTTACCTTTCTTAGAAATCTTTAAGTGTAATCCAGATATTTGACCAGATTGATAGATTTGAGGATCTATACCAGCATATGCTACTAACTGGCTTGCATTATTAAACCTATTGACATCACCAATCTCAGCCAATATTCTTGCAGCTAAATTATTACCAATACCAGGTATGCTTCTTATACAATCATAATTTGGTAATGCTTTAGCTAGTTCAACAATCTCTTCTAGTACTATTTCTAAATGTTTAATTTGAGCATTTAAATTATGAATAACAGTATCAAATTGTCTAACTAAATATGATTTGGAACTACAACCTGATGCGCAGTTTTCTGCGTATTCTTTTAGTATTTGAGCTTGTCTTATGCAATAAGCTTCCTTATGACATGTATGTTTTTCTAAGAACTTCGCTATTGTATCTAATCTACGTTTTCTAATGATTTCTGGATGTGAATATTCTAGTAAAAAAGTTTGTATAAAATCACCATATAAGTCATCATACACTCTATCAAATCTAGGATAAATAATATCTAATAATCTTCTGAATTCTATCTTCCAACGTTTCATTTCATCCATCAAAAAGTCATAATAACGGCTTTTTTCTTTTAAATCATCGTATATTTCATCTATTTTGGAATAAATTCTTAATTCTTTAAGATAAAATACTTTAGCTATAGATGCACAATCCTTAGCGTCTGTCTTAGTACCTCTAATATCACTTTTACGTACTTTTGCTGATAGTAATGGGCTAATTATAGTATACTTAAAATCATGTTCATCAAGATAAGTTTGAAGTGATCTATGATAAATACCAGTAGATTCAAATACCACTACACAATCTTCATTATATTCCTTTCTTATTGTTTCCTTTAACTTTAATAACTCTTTAAAACCTTCCAAGTTATGCTCTATCTTTTTTGATTTAGTAATTGGTTCATCAAAACCTTTAAACCCTTGATAGAAACTTGATCCCTTAGATACATCTAGGGATATACAAAATCCTTTCATGTTCTTTACCTCCAATATTATTTATTTCTTTGAAAGTTGGTTTTAATTTCAATTTAGTATCCATACCTATTTTCGTTTGCTTTATACGAGATGCATATGCTCTCAATTAGATTTAAGCAGATTAAAATATTAAATTGAAATTTGGACATTTTATTATACGAGATATATTTCTATTCTCCAAAAACCCTACGTCCATGGTTTCAAAAACTTTTTCTTAATTATATGCCTACAAAAAAGAAAAAGCTGGGAGTCAAAGATTCTCTCAGCTAACTTATTTCTATAGTGAAGGAATGATCTTAATAACAGTCTAGCTGTAAAGATTTTTGCAGGGTCACTAAATGCCCTAATGATTAATATAAACATTCCTTCATTACTACTATACTATAATATTTGAAACAAAAAAACTAAGAGATTAACTGAAGTGAACCCCTCAAGTCATTCCGATTTTACTCGGTCTAACTTTTTGGGTTCACTTCAAACTCCTAGTT
>CAVKJF010000095.1:0-3121 GCA_963656615.1 bacterium
CAGACAGACAGACAGACAGACAGACAGACAGACAGACAGACAGACAGACGTTTTAATTGTACAAAACTTTTAAGTAATAAAAAATATGTAATAAGCTCTATTGTTTTAATAGGGTTTTTAATAGTTTTTATATCTTATTCATTTGCGGTTTTAACGCCAACTTCAAGTATAACAGTACCTTCAACTACATTGTCATATTCTGATAAAGAAGAAGGTGCTTGGCAATATACTAAATCTGCCCACTGGCTAAATAAAGAAAAAGCTAGAATAAATATAAAAGTAGATACATTAGAAAAAAATAGAGCGGATTATACAGACGTTATATTGGTTCTTGATACATCAGGTAGTATGTTAGGTAGTAAGTTAACACAAGTACAAACTGATATCAATAATTTGATAAATGATACAATTCCAAAAGGAAATAAAGTAGCGTTAATTACATTTAACGATACAGCTACAGTAGTAAATGATTTTACAGATGATACAACTTTATTACAAGAAAGTATAAATAATCTGACTGTTGTAGGAGAAACAAATTATTATCAAGCATTAGTTAAAGTTGATGAAGTACTAAGTACTTATAATAAAGAGTCTAACAGGGACTGTGTTGTATTATTCTTAACAGATGGTCTTCCTACAATTGATACTCCTAATGAAGTATCACAATATAAATATTTAAAGAGTAAATATAACTATTTAGATATCAACGGTATTCAATATGAACTTGGCGATAACATTCTAGCCAGTATAAAAAATATTACTGATACTCAATATATTGCTAGTCAAGATAGTTTGAATGAGTTTTTATATCAAGCTTCTTTAGCTACCGCTACTTATGATGAATTTACTTTGACTGATTATGTAGATACTAATTATTTTAATTTAAATAATGTAACAGATATAACAACATCATTCGGAGAGGCAACTATTCAAAATAATAAAGTCACTTGGGATTTATCAGGATTAAAGTCAGGAACAGACGCAACATTAAAAATAGATATAAACTTTAATAATGTTTTAATAGGAGTGGGTGGAATATATCCAACTCATACACAAACTGATATCTCCTATAAAATAGGCTCAACTTCAACTATAGAAACAACTACCAAAACAACTATATTAAAAGATAAATATACAGTAGTATATGAAGGTAATACTCCGTCTGGATGTGTAGTATCAAATGTACCTAGTACAAGTAATTATTTTGTGTTTGATACAGTACAAAAAGAAAATACCGTACCAGTATGTGCAGGTTATCAATTTCAAGGATGGAAAATAATTACAGCTGGAGTAGAAGAAGTGAACGATGATACATTTATAATGCCAGAGAAAAATGTAACTTTAAGAGCTACTTGGAAAAAGTTGAGTATTACAAAATCGATGGATGGAACAATATCTAAAGTACAAACACTGTACAGATTAATGGCGGATAGTTCTATAGGATTAGATACAGATGTTGATTTTAGTAAAGCACCTACTGATGATAATTCAGGAGTTTATACAATAGCAAGCACTGCAAATGATAAATATCCAGTACATTACTATCGAGGAAATATAGACAATAATAATGTTTTATTTGCTGGATTCTGTTGGAAAATGGTAAGAACAACCAGTACTGGCGGAGTAAAACTAATTTATAATGGTATATATAATGAGACAAATAAATGTAATAACACTGGGACTGAAAGTCAAATAGGTACAAGTGCTTTTAATATATATAGCACTTCACCTGCCGATGTGGGTTATATGTATGGTACAAGATATGTATATGATAGTTATGGATTAGGTACTGCAAATGTGTTAAATTCAGTTTGGACAAGTCCTACTTCTAATTATTATTATGGTAATTCAGTTATTTATTCTAATGGTACTTATACTTTGGAAAATGCTGAACAAAAATCTTGGACAGATAATTATGCAAGTTTAACAGGCTATTATACATGTAGAAGTGCTTCTACTACATGTTCATCAGTTTATTATATTGTTGGAACAGTAAGTAATTGGCAATATACATTGATTTTATCTGATGGTATGATTGATCCGACTGTTCAAACTATAACTTTAGGTAAAGATGTAATTGATAATGGTGATGATACTTATAGTCTAACATATACAGTAACAGTAAAAAAATCTGATTGGTATGCAAATTATGATACATATAAAAACTATTATATGTGTAGAGATTTAACTAGCACGACTTGTGATAATAAGTATCTTATAATTTCAACTAATAACTATCAAATAAAATATGATGATACTTATAAATATGTCTATGGAAATGATGTTTCTTGGGATGGATTACAGTATACTTTAATTGATACTTTTACTTCAACTGATTTTTTGTCAACGGATAAAACAACTATTGGTAAGAAGTACCATTATACTTGTTTTAATACAACGGGTAAATGTACAGATGTTTACTATGTTTATTATCTTGGTAATAGCATTAAAGTTTATTGTTTTAAATTATCTTCCGGAAAAAATATAGAAGTTGCAAAAGATGAAATGTTCACAAATACCAATGATTCTGAAATTAAGAAAACAATTGATGCTTGGTATGCATCTAATATGACTTCATATAGTGAAAAATTAGAAGATACTCCTTGGTGTAATGATAGAACTTTTTTGTCTGGGACTTTAGTGGGAAAAGATGCATATGGAATAGATGGTATGAACTTTAGTGCTTTTGGAAGAGTTTTTAGTTCTTATAATCCAAGTGTGGTTTGTCCAAATAAAGAAAGAGATGGCTTTACTGTTTCTTCTGACTCAGGTGGGAATGGATTCTTAACTTATCCTGTTGGTTTATTAACTATTGATGAAGTTATGTTAGCCGGCGGAAGACGTGGATATTCTAATGTTAACTATTATCTTTATACAGGACAATTTTCTTGGACTTTGTCTCCATCTCACTATTTTGATAATTCTGTTTATGGTTTTTCAATTGGTTCTAATGGTGATTTGACTTATAATGGTTATATAGGAAATCTTTTTGGTGTTCGTCCGTCCATAGTACTTTCTAAAGGTACAAGGTATTCATCTGGTGATGGTAGTTTTACTAATCCGTATGTAATTCTCACTGACTGACAGTTTTTGACAAACCATTGAAAATAAAGAAAAAGAC
>CAVKJF010000096.1:0-3061 GCA_963656615.1 bacterium
GAGGTGAGGATATGCAGGGACAATATTTAATTATCGGTTCAGCTGTTGTTATTGCGCTTGTTATTGTTATTATTATTCTCCACTTTATTAAACAATTTGAAATGAAGTATTATCGAGATAAAATTAAAGAATTAGAAAAGCAAAGAAATATAGTTGCGTCAACTCCTGTTCTTTTAGAATTATCTAAAGTAGAGCCAATTATCAAGAATGATAAGATGGAAGAAAAATATAATAAATGGCATGATGAATTTATTTCTCTTAAAGAAAATAGATTAACATTAATCGATGATATGTTAATAGACTTAGATATTTATGTTGATAAAAGAGACTATAAGTCTTGTAGTTATTCTATGGCTAAAATAGAAATGGAAATCTATAAAGTTAGAGAAGCTGCTGATAATTTGTTAGAAGAAATTAAAGATATTACTTTAAGTGAAGAAAAATATAGAGCTATAGTTACAAAATTAAAAACAAAATATAGAGTTCTTAATAAAGAATTCCAAGATCATAAACAATTATATGAACAAATGCAAGAGCCTATTACTTTGCAGCTAGAAAATATTGAAAGAAGATTTTTGGACTTTGAAAAAGTAATGGAAGATAATGATTATGCAGAAGTTGTTCATGTTGTTAAAGCATTGGATACAATGATAGAACATATTGATATTATAGTTAAAGAAGTTCCAGATGTATTACTAATGGCTAATCAAATTATTCCAAAAAGATTAAAAGAAGTTAAAGATAATTATGATGAGTTAGTTAGTCAAGGTTATCCATTAGATTATTTAAATATTGATTATAACTTAGATGAAATTAAGAAGAATGTAGATGGTATTTTAGATAAAGTAAATGTTTTAAATCTTGAAGGATGTATGTTTGATTTAAAAACTATGTTAGAATACTTAGATTCATTATTTATTGATTTTGAAAAAGAAAGATTAGCTAGAAAAGTATATGAGGAAGTAGAGAATGACTTTTCTAAGAAAATAGAGAAGACAAATAAATTAGTAAATGATGTTTATTTACAACTTGATGATATTAAAAACTTATATGATTTAAATGATGAAGATGTTGATATAATTCATAAAGTTAATAAGAGTTTAGTTGTAATTAATGATGATTATAAGAAATTGGTTGCTAAAGTAGCTGCTAATTCTACACCTTATACTATGTTGAATAAAGAGATAGAAGATTTAACTGTACGTTTAAAAAATATGGAAGAAGAGTTAGATAAGTCTTTAAAATCACTTGGTAATATGTATGATGATGAAGTTAGAGCTAGAGAGCAATTAAATGAAATTCAAGAATTCTTAAAACAATGTAAATATAGAATGAGAACTTATAAATTGCCAGTTATTACAGATAATTATTTTGTACAATTATCAGAAGCAAATGAAGCAATATATGAAGTTATTAAAGAATTAGAGAAGAAACCTATTGTTATTAAAACTTTAAATACAAGAGTTGATACAGCAAGAGATTTAGTCTTAAAACTATATAATACTACTAATGAAATGATTAGAATGGCACAATGTGCAGAGATTGCTATTGTATATGGAAATAGATATCGTGATTATGAAGAAGTAGATGCTGGGCTTAATGATGCAAGAGATAAATTCTTTATGGGAGATTATAAAAAGTCATTAGATATAGCAATTAGAACTATTTCTTTAATAGATAATGATATTTCTAAAAAATTATTTAATAGTGAAGGCTATTAACAGGAACGTTAGTTCTTGTTTTTTTATGGTCTTTTATGATAAAATAGCGCTGGTGATGTAAATGGATCGAGTTATATTAATTAAATATGGTGAACTTAGTACTAAAAAAGGAAATAGAAATTTCTTTATTAATACTTTGTATAATAATGTTAGAAATAAGTTATCTAAATATGATGTTAAAATTAGTAAAGATAGAGCTAGAATGTATATTGAATTTAAAGATAGTGAACTTGATGATATAAAGAAATGTATTGATGGTATCTTTGGTATTCATATGTATCATATTGCTTATATTGTTGATACTAATATTGAGGATATTTGTAATAAAGCTGTGGAAATTTTAAAAAATATATCTTTTTCTAGTTTTAAAGTGGAAACTAAGAGAAGTTTTAAAGTTTTTCCACTAGATAGTGTGGAATTTAGTAAAAAATTAGGTGGAGTAATTCTTAAAAATATAAATGATATTAAAGTAGATGTTCATAATCCTGAAGTTTTAGTTCAAGTTGAAATTAGGGAAAAACATTCTTATATTTATTTAAATAGTTACTCTGGTGCTGGTGGTTATCCAGTTGGTACACAACCTAAAGGTATGTTAATGTTATCTGGTGGAATTGATTCTCCTGTTGCTGGATATTTAGCAATGAAGAGAGGTATAAAATTAGAAGCTGTTTATTTTGAAGCCATTCCTCATACTAGTTTAGAAGCTAGAAATAAAGTTATTACTCTTACTAAAAAACTTAGTAATTATACTAATTATATTAATTTACATATTGTTAATTTTACGCCTATTCAAGAAGCAATTTATAAAAATTGTAGAGCTGATTATTGTATTACTATTATGCGTAGAATGATGTATCGTATTATGGAAAGAATTGTTAAGAGTCATAATGGTTATGTAATAATTAATGGAGAAAGTGTTGGACAAGTTGCTAGTCAAACATTAACAAGTATGTCTGTTATTAATAGTGTTACTAATGTTCCTGTTATTAGACCAGTTGCTTGTTTGGATAAATTAGAAATAATTGATATTGCTAAAAAAATAGATACATATGAAACTAGTATTTTACCATTTGAAGACTGTTGTACTGTTTTTGTACCAGCTCATCCTGTTATTAATCCTAGAATAGATGTTTCTATAAAAGAAGAAAATAAATTTGATTATGAAAATATGATTAATGAAGCTGTTGATACTATAACAACAATTAAAGTTTCTGATAAAATTGAAGAAGAGTTTGAAAAATTGTTATAAATTTCCAATGAAAAATATGTATTATTTGTAAAAAAATTCGCAACCTATTAGTGTATAGGAGGTGAAACAATGAATAATACAAAGAATTCTT
>CAVKJF010000097.1:0-2940 GCA_963656615.1 bacterium
GTTTATATAGCTAACTTAGGATTGTGTCGTTTAAAATTGCACGCCTTTGCTATTTTTCGCATGTCCTGGTCGCCTTCCAACTTCAACAACAACAACGTAAAGGTACAAGATATTCATCTGGTGATGGTAGTTTTACTAATCCATACGTAATTGAAGAAGATTAAAATATAAATTGAATATGAATTGAATATTTTTTCATATTCTTTTTTTTGTATCATATATTTTAATAAAGCAAGGAGGAATTCATGTTATGAGCAAACAGAATTTATGGTTTTTAACATTATTTAGTTTAATACTTGTACTTAGCGTTTATTATATTACTATGCCAAATGATTTACTTATTTCTAATAAGAAAGATGATAAAGTAGTTTCTACTAAGAATGAGAAAACTAAAATTGAAGAGACTTCATCATTAGTTGCGATGAGGGTTAGTCTAGAAGAAGAAAGACAAAATGAGATGGATGTTTTACAAGAACTATTAACTAATGAAGCTAGTAGTGCAGAAGAGAAGAATAATGCTTATGAGAAATTAAAATACTTAAATGAATTGCAAGGAAAAGAAGAAGAAATAGAAAAGGAGATAAAGAAGACTTATAATAATAACTGTTTTGTTAAAATAGATAATAGTAATGTCAACGTTGTTTGTGTTGCTGATAAGCATGATAGTACTTTGGCTAATAATATAATGAGGCTAGTCCAAAAGTCTTATAAGAATAAAATGTTTACTACTGTTAAATTTCAAAAGAGTTAATTAGGTAAATACATACAACTTATTAGTCTTTTTTCATACAATATTCTAGGTGAAGTGAAAATGGCTAATACAATATTAACAGCTAGAGAAAAATCGGTCTTTGAGCTTTTAATAGTAAATAAGAGTACTAAAGAAATTGCTAGTGAATTAGGAATTAGTGAAAAAACAGTTAGAAATCATATTTCTAATGTAATGCAAAAACTTGGAGTTAATGGTAGAGCAGGTGCAGTAGTAGAATTATTAAAACTTAAAGAATTATCATTATAATCGTGCTAAAATGGCACGATTTTTCATATACTTTTATAGGTGATTTTATGCTTAGGACTAAGGCTTTAAGAAAAATATTTTTAACTACTTTAACATTATTTGTATTACTTACTGTTTTTACTATTACTAATTCTAAGACTGAGAATGTATTAAAGACTAATTTGGAAATTGAAGATATAGCTGGATTTAAGACTGATGTTATTTATTTGTTAAATGATAAAGGTTTATTGGTAAAAACTAAGATATTATTAGAAGGAAATACTGCTGAAGAGAAGATTAATAAATTACTTCTTAATTTAACTGAGGGAAGTTCTAATAGATTAAAAAAACTTATTCCTAAAGGGACAGTAGTAAATAATGTTATGGTTGGTAATAATTTAGTTACAGTTGATTTTTCTAAAGAATTACTTAAGGTTAGTTCTGATATGGAAAAGCCAATGGTAACAGCTATTGTTTATAGTATATTGGAACTTGGTAATTATGAGGGAGTTAGTATATTAGTTGATGGTAAAGTATTAGATAAATATCCTAATTCATTAGAAGAGATTCCATCAGTTATTAATAAGAGTATTGGTATAAATAAGAATTTTAGTATTACTTCGTATAATAATATTAATAAAGTTGTGATATATTATTTGGAAAATATTGATAATAATTTATATTATGTACCAGTTACTAAGTATGTAAATGATGAAAGAGATAAGATTAAGATTATAGTTGAAGAGTTAGCTTCTAGTTATATATATGAAAGTAATTTGATGAGTTTTTTAAATAGTAATGTACGTCTTTTAGATTATAAGGAAGATAATGATATAATGTATCTTAATTTTAATGATTATTTATTTGATGGAAATGATAAGATTTTAGAGGAAGTTCTTTATAGTTTGGCTTATTCTGTTTTTGATAATTATAATGTTTCAATGGTCAGTTTTATGGTAAATGGACAAAGAATTAATTATGTTGATAGGGAAGATAATGTAATTAAATAGGTGTGATATTTAGAAAAAGTATAAAAAAGCTCTTGCAAGAATAGGGCTTTTATTGTATAATTCTATTTGTCAGCTGATATGTCTGCGTAGCTCAGCTGGATAGAGCAATCGCCTTCTAAGCGATCGGTCAGGCGTTCGAGTCGCCTCGCGGACACCATTTATGAATTAAATCCTTGATATTCAGGGATTTTTTTTAATTTTATTTCACTTTTTCAAGTAAAGTACTTGTTTACAGAGAATAACTGTGTTATTATTGTGTTGTAGGAAGGTTATTTTAACTAATATTTGTTTTCTCATGTTAAAATAGTTTCTTCGGAACGACACGACTAATCACTTCCTACATTAGAAACAAGAAATTGTTTCTTTTTTTTGCATTTTTTGTGGGAAAGTTAATTTTATTTAGAATAATAAAGTAGGAGGTGAGAGAAAAAGACGTTATGAAAGTTGTCTTACAAGATGGTATTAAAGACTGTGGTATTTGTTGTTTGCTTTCTGTTATTAGATTTTATGATGGGGATGTATCTAAGGAATATTTAAGGGAAATTACTAATACTAACAAGTCTGGAGTTTCAGCTTATGATTTAATAGAAGGTGCTAAAAGTATAGGATTTGATGCGGTAGGTGTGAAGGGAGACTTGTCAAAAATAGAAAAGAATAACTTACCTTGTCTTGCTCATGTTATCGTTAATAAGAGTTATAAGCACTTTGTTGTTATATATGATATTGATTTTAAAAGAAACAAAGTATTGATTATGGATCCAGCGAAGGGAAAAGTAATTTTAAATATGAGTGAATTTAAATTGATGTCTAGTATGAATTATATATTTTTGAAGCCAGTTAAAACTTTGCCTGTTTTTAATAAGAGTAAAATTATTCGTAAGATATTAACAGGATTTTTTAAGAAAAATAAAATATTTGTAATATTTATTATTG
>CAVKJF010000098.1:0-2909 GCA_963656615.1 bacterium
ACCTACAGCTGATACACCTAATGAAGTAGCTCAATATGAGTACCTAAAAAATAAATATAATTATTTAAATATAACCGCAATACAATATGATATGGGTGATGATGTTTTAGATTCTGTTAAAAATATAAGTGATAAACAATATGTAGCAAATAAAGATAATATAAAAAATATATTACATAGAGCTATGTTTGGAACTATATCTTATGATAGTTTTAAATTAGAGGATACTATTAATACTGATTATTTTGACATAGATAGTGTTAGTAGTGATGATGTTACTATAAGTAATAATAAGGTATTTTGGACTTTAAATAATTATGATTCTGGTAGTAATGAGAAGTTAACTATTGATATTAGTTTGAAAGATAAATATTTAAGTATTATGGATTTATATAGTACGAATAATTCTTTAGTAGTTACTTCAATGATTGATAATGTTAGTGAAAATGTTAGTTCTAGTTTAACTCCTGTTATAGCTAATTATTATACTATTACTTATGAAAGTAATGCTCCTTCTAATTGTACTGTTTCTAATATGTTATCTTCTAATAAATATTATGTTTTTGATATTGTTTCTTTATCTGATAATGCTCCTGTTTGTTCTGGATATCAGTTTAAAGGATGGGAAGTAGTTAGTGATAATGTTACTTTATTAAATGATGATAGTTTTATAATGCCAGAGGATAATGTAGTTTTAGAGGCTACTTGGTCTAAACTTTCTATTAATAAAACATCTTCTGGTACGGTAGAGGAATCTGTTACTCTTTATAAGGTTTTACAAAATGAGGCTACTTCAGGTGGATTAGCTTTGGAATATACTGATAGTCATAATGATACTGTGTCTGGATCTGGAACAAGTGCTATTTATTATTATCATGGTAGTACTGATGATGAGGAAACAGCTATTCTTGATAAGAATAATGTTTTATTTGCTGGTATGTGTTGGCAAATGATTAGAACAACTGATACTGGTGGAGTAAAAATGATTTATAATGGAGAACCAGATTCAAATGGATCTTGTAGAACTAGTAGAAGTACACATGTTGGTTATGATAATCGAGTTAGTGTTTCTTTATCATCAAGTTACTATTACGGTACTGATTATGAATATAATTCATCAACGAAATTATTTAAATTATCTGGTACAATTACACAGGGTACTTGGTCAGATTCAACGTATCAAAATATGATTGGTAAATATACTTGTTTATCTAGTAGTTCAACCGGAACTTGTGATACTTTATATTATGTTGAATCATATAGTTCTTCTACGGATGCATTTGTATTTAAGATAAATAGTAGTTCTCATTATTCACAATTTGGTACTATGATGTTTAATAATGATTATAATTCTCCTTCTTATGTTGGTTATATGTATGATGTTAATTATAATACTAGTAAAACTTCTACTACTAGTAGTACAGTTTTAAAGTCAGCATCTATTTCTACATCATATTATTTTGCTAGTTCTTATACATATAATTCCTCAACTAAAAAATATAGTTTAACTAATCCTAGTAAGGTATCATCTACTTCTAGTGCTAAGGGTAAGTATACTTTTAGAACTACTTCTAGTTCTAGTGTTGCTTTAAAGGTATTTTATGTAGTTGATGTTGTTGATGATGTTATGTATTATGTTGAGCTTACTTCTGGTATTAGTTTAGATAGTTATAAATTAAATAATACTATTTATTATAGTGATAGTTATACAGAAGATTCTGATTGGTATACTCCTGTTAATCCTTCTTCTGTAGATCCTACTACTTGGACTAGTAATTATAGTAAACTTGTTGGAAAATATATTTTTGAGTCTGATGGTGAAAATACTGATGTTATGTATGTTACATCTACTAGTATGAAGGCATATAATTATATTTCTTCTTCAACTGAAATTAAGTTTGGTTATAATGTTTCTTATTCTAATGGCAAATATACATTAACTGATGGTACTGTTAGTTTATGGAATTATTTAGATAGTAGTAATGTATCTACTTTAGGTAGTTATCATTATACTTGTTTAAATGGTACTGGACAGTGTGAGAATGTATATTATGTTCATAATATAGATGATCAATATATGTATTATATTACTTTATCGTCTGGTGATACTATAGATAAGGCTATTTTAAATTTTACTTATAATAGTACTAATTCTACTGATTCTATTATAAAGAAGGCTATAGAAGCTTGGTATAAACATTATTTGCTTTCTTATGAGTCATATTTAGATGATGTAATTTATTGTAATGATAGGAGTATTTCTGATTTTGGGGGATGGAGTCCTAAGAATGGTAATTTGACTACTAATTTATTATTTAAAGGTAATACGCTTAGTACAAATTTACTATGTTCAAATACTAAAGATAGTTTTAGTGTTTCAAATAGTTATGCTAAATTAACATATCCTGTTGGATTAATGACTAGTTCGGAGTTGAATTTACTTGGTGGTAGTTTGGCTAGAGTAACTGGTAGTTCTTACTGGTTAATGACGCCTAATTATTATGGTCCTAATGTTGCGGATATTAGATTTATTGCTACTAACGGTTATTTTAGTTATAATTATTCTTATAAAAATTATGGAGTAAGACCTGCTATAACATTGAAAGCTGGTACTACATATGTATCTGGTGATGGTAGTATGATAAGTCCTTATGTTGTTCCAACTAACTAGGTTTTTATAAAGATGGGTAGTATTTTGAAAGTGTTATAAATTTATTTAAAATAATGATTTATGTTTTCTGGGTGATTGTTAGTTCTTGTAAAAGTAGTAATTAACTGATACAATATAAATGTAGAAGAAAAGTAAAGGTTTGGCGATAAATATGTTGACAAGGTATAAAATAAAGTCTATCCTTAGACAGACAGACAGACAGACAGACAGACAGACAGACAGACAGACAGACAGACAG
>CAVKJF010000099.1:0-2781 GCA_963656615.1 bacterium
TAGATTTCCATTCATTTTTATCTTTCCAAAATGAAAATCCTAAATACTTAAGATTGTTTGGTGTTGTGATATGAGTTTTCTCGGCATTAACTTTTAATTTAAGTTTATTTTCGATAAAAGTAACAATATTCTTCATTACTCTTTCGGCTGAAAACTTTGTCTTAACAAAGATAACGCAATCATCTGCATACCTTGCAAAGTGTAGTTGTCTTCTTTCTAACTCTTTATCAAGTTCATTTAAATATATGTTGCTTAATAAAGGCGAAAGGTTTCCACCTTGTGGTGTTCCTATATTTGTTTCTTCAAAATGTCCATTTACCATTACACCTGCTTTTAGATATTTGTGTATAATCCACGTGATATCGCTATCATTTGCTACATTATCCACTATTCTAATGAGTTTATCTTGTGGCACATTGTCAAAGAATTTTTCTAGGTCTAAGTCAATTATCCATTCATAGCCTTGATTGATTAGTTCAAGTGTTCTATCAATCGCATCTTGACATCTTCTATTTGGTCTAAATCCATATGAATATTCACTGAATGTTGGTTCAAATATCGGTGTTAGTTTTTGAACGATAGCTTGTTGAATTATTCTATCAACTACTGTTGGTATTCCTAATTTCCTTATTCCACCATTTGGCTTTGGTATCTCCACCCTTTTTACTGGAAGTGGTTGATACTGACGACTTAAGATTTGATTGATTAAGTCATTACCATGGATTTTTAAATATTCTTTTACTTCCTCGCAAGTCATTTCATCAATTCCTGATGTGCCTTTATTTCTTATGACTTGTTTGTATGCTTCATTTAAGTTGTCTTTAGATAAGACTTCTTCAATCAACTTCATAGTTTTGCTTTTCCTCCTTTTGGTTTGTCTATCATCATCGTTTTAGATATATCTTCACAATATACGATTGTTACTTTTCATTCGTACGGATTAAATAGACACTTCCATTTGTACTACGCAAAGGTTTATTTATTCAGCCCTTCATCTTTCGATTACTATGGCTTCTGCTGACTTCTTGGAGTAAACCTTTTTCGACTTTGAGTTTTCTCAAATCTCCAAGACCTCACGGGGTAAGTTATATATCTTTCTAGCCTTGAGTACTTGATTTACTAACTAACTATTACGGTCGTTTGTGATTTTAATATGTAAAGTTATTTCATCACTAGTTAATTGCCTTATATCAAGTTTCTATTCGTTACCCAGTCTATTTGCTACACTCTTCTTTCATCTCATATCTCACGATAACAGACTTGAGTTTCACTATGTAGTTATCACGACTTTCCTACTCGGGACTTTCACCCTTTAGATATATAACATGCCCATCACACTCAAAAGCCCATCCAAGCAATAAGCCTGGATGGGTTGTTTTACTTATATTAAATAAATTCATTTCTTAGAGAATTTTTATTTTATTAAAATTACTTTTTTTCTTTGTTATATTCTAAAACAACTCTTTCTACTTCCGCCTGTAAAACCTCAATATCAGGCATAACAGTTGTATATCTTGCAGCATAAATATTATTTTCAATACCTTGAATAGACATTTTAGCTAACGCTTCTTCTTTTCTTGCACAAAGAATAATTCCAATTGGATCTTGATCTCCTTCATCATTAACTTCATTTTTATAATAATTAACATACATATTCATTTGCCCAAAATTTTCTGGCTTCAACTTATTCATCTTAAGGTCAATTAAAACATACGATTTTAAAATCTTATTATAGAAAACCATATCAACATAATAATTCATTCCAGCAATACTTATTCTTTGTTGAGAGCCAACAAACATAAAACCTCTTCCAAGTTCAAGCAAGAAATCCTCAATATGGTCAATAATTGCTTTTTCTAAATCAGATTCAAGCATTGGTTTTTCAGGAATACCAACAAATTCTAAAACCATTGGATCTTTTATAAAACTATCAGGAGTATTATATGTAACACCTTGATTAGCAAGTTCCAATACTATTTTCTTATTAGCATCACCTTTTGATAATAGTAAACGTTCATAAAGTCCTGAGTCTATTTGCCTATCAAGTTCACGAACACTCCAATTAGAATTTTCGCATTCACGCTCATAAAAAGATCTAGCGTTAATATCTGATACACTAAGAAGTAAAAGATAATGTGACCAACTTAATTTGCCAGACAGTGTTTGGCATTTTTTATAATTTAAAAATAACATCCTCATTGATTGAAGGTTAGAGCGAGAAAATCCCCTTCCATATTCTTTAGTAAGCTCCTTAGATAATTCTTTGAGTAATGCAGAGCCATATTCAGCTCTTTCGTTACCTTTTTGTTCTTCTTCTACTATCCTTCTTCCAATACTCCAATATGTTTGAAGCATAATTGTATTTACATTTCTAACAATTAATTTTTTTGATTCTTCGATTATAGTTTTGATATCATTAATTAAATTGCCACTTACTATATCGTTTGACATATAATCAGCTCCTTATCTACGATTTATTTTATCTTATTTTTGATGAAAAGTCGATATTAAAGCCATCCTATAAAATCGAAATTTTAATATTTAAAAGACGTCAGGAAGTTAGTCCTAACATCTTCTTTTTATAATTCGATATATTCAATTTTTGATTCATGTTTTAAAGTGGATGAATCATAAGTTATTCCAAGTAATAATACTTTTCCTTTATATCCATTAAAGACATTTGAATAATCTTTTTGTTTGATTTGATTAATTGCATCTTCTACTGATTTATCCGCTTTTAATTCAATAATCATTGGAATATGAGTATTATCTCGAGGAGTA
>CAVKJF010000100.1:0-2754 GCA_963656615.1 bacterium
CATTTGAAGCAATGAAAGATAATTTATCTTCTATTAACAAAAACACCTCTGTTTTAACCTTACAAAATGGTTATGGAAGTGTTGATATTATTTCTAAATTTGTTGATAAAGAACAAATATTTGTTGGAACGTGCAAACATAATTCTTTAAATTTAGGAAATGGTAATATCCTTCATAGCGCAAGTGGTCCAACCAATATTGGAACTTACTTTGGCGATAAAAAGAAATTACAAGAGATTGTCTCTTGCTTTAATCAATGTGGTTTAGAAGCTTATGAAGTAGAAAATGTCAATTATGTCATTTTCGAAAAATTAATTTTAAATGCTTGCACTAATGCTTTATCTGCGTTATACAATACTACTTTTAAATCATTATTAGATGATCCTTATGCCTTTGATATAGTTAAAAACATCATTAAAGAAGGCATAGAAGTAGTTAAAAACTTAGGTGTTAATCTTGATTTAAATAAAGAAGTAGAGATATTAAAAAAGATCTTTGGCAATTCTAACGATGGTAAATCAAGTATGTGTCAAGATATAAGTGCAAAAAGAATGACAGAAGTTGATTTTATTAATGGAGCATTATGTTCTTTAGGTGATCAATATAATATTGATACTCCATATAATGATTTGATGGTCAAAATGATTCACTTTAAAGAAAACTTAAATAAAAACAGCTCTCTAAAGTAAATGTTGGTTGACGTTTGGTTGACGTCAAAAAAACTGTTGGGTGGCAATTCAAAATAAAGTTTGGTTGGTTCTCAAGAAAAGAGTTGGTTAATAATCAAAAAGATGTTGGTTACGAAATGTAATCAACATCCTTTTTTTATGCCTAAACAATAACAATATATACGTAGTAATTTTATGATTTTAATTGATTATATTTATTCTTCTAAATATGTTTTTCTTTGCTTGTAATAACCTTCTTTATTCTTTTTAATTTGCTCATCTGTTAATGGTATTGATAATGTAGTTTCATTATCATTAAAGATATACATGATTCTATTTCTAAGATGATAGAAATCACCATATCCATAAGATACTCTTTTAATAACTTTAATCTTGTTATTACTACCTTCAATAATACCATTGGACATTCTTTTGCCTCTTATATCTTTTGCAAAAGAATTAACTATATAAGGAAACCAATTATTGAATGTTTTACCTACTTCAATAAATTCTTGTAAATTAGTATTAATCATTGCATTAATGGCTGTATGTAAATATGCTTCAGCCTTTGTAATATCTATCTTTCTATAAGAAGCAAAGAAATCTTCTTTTGCTAGATAAGCTGTTTTGATATCTGGATGAATATTCTTTATGTATTGGATTAAATCATATAGAGACATTTCTTCATCTATATATGACCATTTTCTTATTACTGATCCATGTTCTATCTTATTTGAATCTTTAGATAATATCTTCCAATATTTCTTTAATAATTTATACTCAGTGCTATTTGTACTGAATGACTTCATAACCCTTATTCTAACCTTATTAAAGGCTTCTGAGACATATCTAATATAATGGAAGGCATCTATTACTAAAGTGGCATTATGAAACGTTTTAGTGGCTAAATGCTTATATGGTTCATACATATCTGAAACTATGTATTTAACATTATTCTTTTCTTTGTCTGGAATATGGTTAAAATAATATTGTAAATATTCAAGCTGCCTATTTGGTAAGACATCAATAATTTCTCCAGTTTTATAGTTTATCAATAGGCAAGCATATTTACCTTTACCGAATGATAAGTTCTTAAACTCATCTATACATATTATTTCAGGTAGTGTTCTTCTTTTAGGACAGATATATTTATCCATATAGTTTAAAACAGTTTGACTAGTAACATTATATCTTTTGGCTATATTGATATAACTATCTGTTGATTTAAGATCTTTGAATATTCTAGATATAGTTAAATCTGATAAATGATTATATCCTAATACAAAATCATTAGGTTCTATAAAAGTAGAACGACAATCCTTACATAAGAGTCTTCTTTGCTTATATAAGATTGTACAAGGGAAATCAGTTGCATAAGAGTGAACTATTTTCTTATTCCTATTTGAGTGAACAATAGTTGAATTTGAACCACATTCAGGACATTTCTGAATTCTTCTTTTTAATGAAACAGAGATGATTCGTTCTCCAGTTTCTTCATTAATTGAGTAGTCATCGATTATAACATTTTCATCTTTTAATCCTATGACATCAGGTATAAAATTATTCATGTATTAATTTCTCCTTTCTGTTATTGTTTAGTCACTTTAATTATAAGGAGAATTAATACATTTTTATATATCAAAAAAAGTGTTGGTTGGATATCAAGATAATGTTTGGTTTTTCAACCAACTTTTTTCTTGACGCGATTTCCAACCAACATTTACTTTAGAGAGCCATTATTTAAGGCCTTTTACAAATGAAGAGAGAGTTTATCTTACCATTGTAGCAATAGTACTTAGCTACAAAGTTTAAATAATGTAGATTATCAATTCTGGGAAGATGATTTACATTAGTTACAAGTTATTAATTATCTTTCGTACGGATAATAAAATTAAAAGAAACTGTAGATTTTCAATCTTTAAAAATAACTAAGTAACTAGGTTTTAAACTAGACCCTCGTATTTATTTAATATTTAACACTATTGTTTAAATCTAAATAATATACTCATCTTGATTTCCGGCTTGATTGTTATTACTTATGATTTAAAAATTATGTTAAATAATTAATAATGAAACTCTCTCTTTC
>CAVKJF010000101.1:0-2715 GCA_963656615.1 bacterium
CAACTGAGCTAACAGCCCATATTAATTATTATTTGTCAGTGTGCTATTTCTTGATTGCATATTTATTTTATACTAAAATTTGACAGTTGACAAGACTTTTTTTGGAAATTTAATAAATATTTGTTGGTTTGCTAACTACTGTTGATAGACTAATTTAGATATTTATGTTATATTTTTGTTATTGTTAGGTGATGTTATGAAAAAAATTGAAAGATATAATCCGAATATAGAAGAGGGACTTACATCTTATCAAGTAAATAAAAGAATAGAAGATAATTTAGTTAATATTGATACAGAGGTTTCAACTAAATCTGTTTCTGAAATAGTTAAACAGAATGTTATGACTCTTTTTAATATTATTAATATTATTTTAGCTATTGCAGTTATATGTGTTGGTTCATTTAAGAATTTAACTTTTATAATTATTATTACTATTAATACTTTAATTAGTATTATTCAGGAGTTAAGAAGTAAGAAGACTTTGGATAATTTAAAAGTTATTGCGGCTTCTAAAATACATGTTATTAGAAATTCTAGTGATATGTTTATTAATATTAATGAGGTTGTTTTAGATGATATTATTAAATTAGAAATTGGTAATCAAGTAGTAGTTGATTCTATTATAAAAACTGGTGAAGTTGAAGTTGATGAGTCTTTTATTACGGGTGAGGCAGATACTGTTTTTAAAAAGACTGGAGATATGTTATTGTCTGGTAGTTTTATAGTTTCTGGTAGGGCTACATGTCAAGTTGAACATATTGGCTATGACAATTATACGGCTAAGATTTCTAGTGATACTAAATATATTAAGCCAGTATCTTCTGAGATAATGCGAAGTTTAAATAAGATTATTTCAACTATTTCTTTCTTAATTGTACCAGTTGGTATTTTGCTTTTTAGTAGACAAATGTATATAGAAGGTAATAACATTCAACAAGCAGTTGTTTCTACGGTTGCGGCTTTAATTGGTATGATTCCTGAAGGACTAGTTTTACTTACTAGTACTGTTTTAGCAGTTAGTGTTATTAGGCTTTCACAAAGAAATGTTTTGGTACAAGATTTATATTGTATTGAAACTTTAGCTAGAGTTGATACTTTATGTTTAGATAAGACAGGTACAATTACTGAAGGTAAAATGGAAGTTACAGCAGAAGTTTTATTTGAGGAATGTGACTTTACTTCGATTATAGGAAATATTAATCATAGTTTGGAAGAGAATAATCCGACAGCTTTAGCTTTACTTGATAAGTATGGAAAATCTGATACTTTTAAAGTAGTTGAAAAAATACCTTTTTCTTCACAGAAGAAATATTCTGGAATTGTTTTAGAAGATAAAACTTATGTCATTGGGGCAGCTGAGTTTATTTTAAAGAAAAATGATAGTTGTTTAGAAACTATTTCTAAGTATACTGATGATTATCGAGTTATACTTTTAGCGGTTGCGGATGATAAGAATTTAAGGAATGTTAAACCTTTAGGTATATTTTTATTACAAGATAAAATTAGATCTGATGCTTATGATACTTTAAAATATTTTAAAGAACAAAATGTTACTTTGAAAATCATTTCTGGTGATAATCCAAATACTGTTTTAGGTATTGCGAAGAGAGCTGGTTTTCCTGATAGCGTAAAAATGGTTGACGCAACTACATTAGATACTGATGAAGATATAATTGAGGCAGTTGAAAAGTATGATATTTTTGGTAGGGTTACTCCTGAACAAAAGAAAAGAATAGTTTTAGCTTTACAATATTTAGGTCATACGGTTGCGATGACTGGTGATGGTGTAAACGATGTTTTAGCTTTAAAGAAAGCAGATTGTTCTATTGCGATGGCTTCTGGATCTGACGCTACTAAGAATGTTAGTCAATTAGTTTTATTAGATTCTAACTTTGCATCTATGCCATATGTAGTTGCGGAGGGTAGAAGAACTATTAATAATATTGAAAAAAGTTCTTCATTATTCTTGGTTAAAACAATATACGCAACATTGTTAGCTATAATTTTTATATTTATTGATATGCCTTATCCTTTTATTCCAATTCAGTTAACTTTAGCTAGTACTGTTACAGTTGGAATTCCATCATTTGTATTAGCTTTACAAAATAATTATGATTTAGTACAGAAAAACTTCTTGAAAAGAGTATTGAAGAGGGCAGTACCACCAGCATTTACAATAGTTTTAAATATTTTAGTTGTGTTTGTGGCAAGTACATTATTTAATTTTAGTTATATACAAACTTCTACTTTGTCAGCTTTTGTTACTGGATATGTTGCTTTTATGTTATTATTTAAGACATGTTTACCATTTAATAAGTTGAGAGTAGTGTTATTTAGTACTATGGCAGCATTGTATATCACAGGTTTCTTCTGTTTTAGAAATTTATTTTCTTTTTCAGTATTAGACTTTAAAATGTGTATTGTTATATTGATTTGTATAGGTTTTGCACATTTTATGTATTATTCTTTTGAAAAGATGATTAATTATTTAGAATTAAAAACTAAAAAACGCATAAATTAAAAGTAAGAAAGATAAAAAAAGACTTGACTTTCTTACTTTTTTTATAGTATTCTAATATTGCAGTTAGGGATTAATTTAAAAAAAATTAAAATTACTATTGCAAAAGTAGAGTAAATATTGTAAAATTAGGAAGTACTGCTATTAATGGACTTGTAGCTCAGTTGGTTAGAGCACACGCTTGATAAGCGTGGGGT
>CAVKJF010000102.1:0-2340 GCA_963656615.1 bacterium
CACTGTGGTTACGTCGAAAGAAGCGGCACTCGAAATCACTGGTGTAGTAAAGGCGCCCGAGGTGGTTTAGGAACCAGAAGATGTTCCAAATGCGGCACTCAATATAAGATGGAAGTTGATAACACAAGATAATGTGGTTTGATTTATGGATATTTTTGAAGCATATGACTTAGTACAATGGACCAAGAAATATCTAAAAGGCCTTGGGCTAGACTTTGAAATCGTCAAGGAACAAGCAAATCAAAACAGGATTGTCTTATTCTATAAATCAAAAAATGGAAAAGATTTATTGCCTATAAGAAAATATGGTGGTCGGATTATTTTCGAATTTCGAGGCTTATACGTTATTGAGTTTGACAGCAATAAGAATACTATTATTTTCACCTATCATCTTAGCGGTCATGATGGTTATAGTATGACGCAATCTTTTATTGATAAAGATGAAAACGGAGAGGCAATGTTCCGCAAAATCAGCAATATGATGGAATTAATGAAGATTGCAAAAGAGTGGAATGATGATTTCAAAAACAAAATGATATTGTTGCGTTATTACCCTCTTGATGGGCCACGTGATGATAGCGAAAATTCTTATCTAGTGTTTGATTTGGCTTGCCAATGGAATTTGAATAAGAGTGACACCCTTGATACTTTCAAAAAAGAATTTCAAGTATGCATGAGAACAATGCTTTCTCAAGAAACTAGAGATTTGATTGCAAAACTAGATAAATTCCACAAGCCATGCAACTATCTATAATATTTTATATTTTGTTAATGATAGGGGCTGTTGAAAAACCTAAAAAATAAATAGGTTGGACAACAGCCCTTTTTCTATAAGTTAAAAACAATTAGTCAACAAGCGTAGCTTGTTGAAAAACTCAACTTTTCTTAAAAACGTTATTATTTGTTTTCGACCCTTTTTTACTTAGTCTTTTAGCACTTGGCTTTTTTAATTCTTGCGACAACAAATTTTCTGGTGCTTCCCAATATTTATTTAAATGACCTGTTTCATAATATCTAAATAGTTTTGCAATGTTTAATCCTAAAAAGTATAACATTATCTCAGTAGACACTTTATTCATACCTCGTCTATTAAATCTATTTCTTCCATAATCTTGTTTGATAATTCCAAATACTCCTTCAACTTGAATACTTCTATTAACTCTTATTTCTATTCCTTTTGGAGATAATAAATTTTTAGTTGCTTCTTGTTTATAAAATTGTAATTCTTTAACTACTTCAAATATTTTAAAATCTTCATTTTGTATTCTCATAAACCTTTTACAATATGATTTAAATTCACAAGAATTACAACCAGTAATTATATAGAATACTGCATTAGCTTTTTTAGGATGTCTATTTTCAATATTAATTTCATTACCAATATTTCCATTTAAACATGTAATAGTCATATCGTTATTTAAACGATAACAATCCGGTAAACGACCTGTTACATTACCTTCCCAAGATTGATATTTAATATAATTTTCAATATCGTGTTCTTTAATATATTTATAGTTTATGAGATTCCCGTATCCTGAATCTGCACATACTCTTTTAGGAAAAGTACCATAATTGGTATAAAATGAGTCTAAAACGGGTATAAAATCTGAAAAATCAGTTCTAGATTGAGAAATATAGTATGAAAATACAAATCCTTTAATTACTAATGACTGAATATTATAAGCTGCATGCATATTACTTCCTAATCCTGAATAATAGTCTGATTTCAAGCACATAGCAGTTGCATCATGATCAGTTTTATAATAAGAATTTCTATTAGGACCACATATTTCTTCTTTTGCTTCATATTCTAAAACTTTACTAAGCATTGAAGATAGAGCATTAGAAATCGATAAGTATTCTTTTTCATCTATAGTTGATTTAATGTTTTCTAAATTAGATAAGCTTGTAGCGATGATAGAACTTCTTATATAAGTTTCAGTAGTTTGCTTTTGCAACAAATTATATTTAAATATTAATTCATATGCTTTAACCGAAAGCTTTTCATGATAAGTTAAAGGTTTCCAAACAAATTTATATTTATTGGCATTTGCTTCTATTTTTGTACCATCTATAAAAGCATCTTCAAAATCAATATTTAATTCTTTTTTGAGTTGCTTACATATTAAAGAAAATATTTCTTTTTCATTAGGAACAATAACATTATTTATAAATCTAGATATTGTAGAATAATTAACAAATGTCTGTTCCATAATTGTTATATATCTTAAATCAAATTTACAAGCTCTTTCTATTTCCCTTAAAGTATACTTATCAAAAGCAAATCCAAATAATATTGTTGCGAATAGATGATAGTAATTACAATTAGGCCTTCCACCT
>CAVKJF010000103.1:0-2294 GCA_963656615.1 bacterium
GATCAAGAAAGATATGAATTTTGTAGGAAATATAAAATATCTGGATTAACAGTAGACGAATTTGCAAAAGAATATGGTTTAAATAGATCAACGTTAAGAGATTGGATTACTGCATATAATAATATAAATGGCAAATTCATTAATGTTAATAAAGTTGCATTAGAAGAAAATAACATAATTACTAACGATATGGTAAAAGCTAATATATTAAGCGAAGTAGAAAAAGAAAAGAAAAGTTCCCATTTTACAAGATTCGATCATAGTATTGTTGTTATTGAATATAAAGAAATCAAAATAACAACATCATTAGAACAAGCAGAAAGGTTATTGGAAAAATTGATATGATAAAGTTTAAAGAAAGTAAGAACATATATTTATATTCTGAAAATATAGATATGAGATTAGGAATGAATAAAATACAAATTCTTGTCGCGTCTAATTTTACAAAGATGGAAATAAGACATTCAGTGTTTGTATTTTGTGGAACAAACGGAAAACAAATAAAAATATACTACGAAGATGATTATGGATGTTGGCTACTTCAAAACAAATTATTTGAAGGTAAATTTAAATGGCCAAAAGGTTTAAGTATAGGGACTAAGATTAATCCTGCTCAATTAGAAGGATTATGCAAGGGTTTAGAAGTTATTGAATCAAAAAAGGAAAGAAACAATAATAATTACGATTATTTTTAGATTTTTAGTCTATATATTAAAAATATATAGACTAAATTGTCAAAATCTAATATAATATCATCATGAGTAACGAAGAATTATTAAAAGAATTAGAACGACTAAAAAGTAAAGTCAACCAATTAGAATCTGAAAATGAAGCTCTTGTAAATGAAAAAGACGCTTTGTTAAAGGATAATTATGATTTAAATCAGAAATTAAATGAAGCTTTATTAATTATTTCTAATTATCAAGAAAAATATAATATTGAAAGAATAAAGCCTTTTATCTCTAAAGGTGAAAAAATTGATAATATAGTAATTAATGAAGTTGAAGAAACTATCAAAAAAGACAAAGAAGAAAAGAAAACAAAAACCAATAAAGGAAAGAAATATAAAACAAGAAAAGTTGATTATGAAAAACTAGTTTCTGAAACTAGATATTTAGAACCAGAAGAAGAATTTTGCCCTACCTGTGGTGAAAAACTAGTAATAGCTTCAGAAAAAGTAAGATATGTTGTTGAAATAATTCCTTCTAAAATGAAAGTAATTAAACTAGTTAAAAGAAGCAAAAAATGTCCACATTGCAATAAAACTGATAATAAGATTTATTATCCTCTTAGCGATGTTCTTGGTGGTTCTATTTTAACTCCTTCTTTAGGCTCTTATGTTTTATATTACAAATATGAACTAGGCATTCCATTTGACCATCTAGCCAAGCATATAAGTTCTAGCACTGGTATTGATCTAACTAAACAAAATCTAGCGTATATAGCCGCGAAATTGAGTAATATCATGGAACCTATATTTGAAACTATGAAGAATGATCTTTTAAATAATGAGTCAAAAGTAATTCATAGTGATGAAACAACTTTGGTAGTTACAAAAAGAGATGAAGATAATCAAAATAGAAAGAAATCTTATATGTATGTTTACACATCTTCTTTTTATGATAGTAAACAAATACGTATCTATGATTTCCATGAATCAAGATCGATTGAAGCAACTAAAAAATGGCTTGATTCATATCAAGGTACTATAATCTGTGATAATTTTGAAGGATATAATAAGCTCAAAAAAGAAAATCCTAATATAAAACTCCAAAAGTGTTGGGCACATGTTAGAAGAAGATTCGCGGATATAGTTAAAGCTTTAAATTCAAAGGACAAGAAAAATTCTATTGCATATCAAATACTTCAAGAAATAAGTAAACTATTTGAATTAGAAAAGAACTATAAAAAAGATAAGCTTACACCTAATCAAATAAAACAAAGAAGAAATATTGATGTTCCAAAGATAAAACAATCAATTGAAGATATTGTTACTAAATGTAATCCAGCGCCTAATTCAGCTTTATCAGATGCCATTAGTTATATGAAAGATTGTTGGAATGATTTATTTACTTATTTAGACAATGGATGTATAGAAATTACAAATAATTCGGCAGAACGTGCCGTAAAACCTTTTGTATGTCAAAGAAAAGTATTCCAAACATCTGGTTCTTATGCAGGAGCAAAATATACTGGAAAACTATTTTCAATTATTCAAACTTGTAAGTTGAATAATATCAATGTAGATAAATACCTTAATTATGTATTAACAAATATTGATAAGATAGAAGTTA
>CAVKJF010000104.1:0-2143 GCA_963656615.1 bacterium
AATAAAGGATAACTAATAATTATCAAAGGTTAAAGAATTATGTTTATTTGTTTTTCAAGTGCAGATAGATATACTGTTGTCAAATCCTGTTTATACCATTTAAAAAATTATGGATTTACAGTATGGTATGATTATCATGAATTGATTTTAGGCAATAAAAAAAGAGAAAAGAACTTTGAAAATGCAATAAAAAGCAACAAATATTTTATTATAATATATAGTAAAAACTTATTTAATAGTCCATGTGCTGTTGAAGAAGAAAAATTGATTTTTGAACAAGCCAAAACTAGAAATGTAGTAATATTCCCATTGCTTTATAATATGAAATTTGAAGAGTTGCCGAAGATATATCAAAACAAATTAGAAAACTTAATTTATAACGAAATCGATGATGCTACAGGCAGTATTAATTCTATTAATCAAATAATAACAAAAATTCTAATTGATAAAATCACTAATTCTCCATATGATTTAACGCCAACCATAAAAAACACGAATATGGATAATATACATGATTTATATTTATCAAGGGTTCTAAGTAATTATTGCCAAATTGACGAAGAAAATTTCAACGCTCGTATTAGTACTCTATTTTGTTTAGCTAAATATATTGAAACAAACTATATAATTGATAATGAAAACAGATATTTAATTGCTATACTAAATTATTTGTTCAAATTTACAAACTTGAATATAATGTATAATCATAAAGAGTTAATTATCGCAGAACTTTCATTATTGTTATTAATCAAAGCTATCTCGTAAATTTTCATTTATAATTGTCATAATTGTTTTTGATAGAATATTGGGATCTGTTTCATTGTCAAGAGTTTCAATATATTTTTCTAAATAGGGATATGATATAATATTTTTCTTAATATCTTCAGATATTAATTTTGCCGAGCCACCAGTACTACCAATAGGAATTATAATTCGGTTGTTGTCAAGTTTTGAAATTTCATATTCTTCAATCATTCCGCTGTCTTCATTTCCAGAGCCATACATAAAAATTGAAACATTTGCCTTTGAAATCATAAATTCTCGATGTTTCTTTTTATCTAAATCTGATAAATGTTCGTCAAATGGGAACATCATTATATGCTTTTTAAAATCTATAACATTTTCTTCAATCATTAGTTTAGTTGCTTCTGCAGCTATGTAATAACCCACTTTATAACCATAACCATTTATTATAGTGAATCCATTTTTGTAAAGGCTTTGAGTTAATTTTTTGCAAAGATTATCAATTTCAACCAGTTTATCTTCATTATAGTGTTTATAAGAACCTGATATAAAAACATTTTTTTGGTTAGTAAAATAATTTATTTCCTTTAAAATGTCAGAAATTTCATCATATTCATCTACTAACAACACTTCTATTTGATATCTTTCTTCCAAATCTTTAATAAAACTTTGAAAATCACTACAGTTTGATTTTTTTATAATAGTATAGTGATGAGGCTGGTTATTCTTAAAAGCACGTCCCAATTCTGATACGCAAGGCAAAACAAGAGAATCAGTAAAACTGTAACCTAAAAACAGAAATGTTTTTGTTATAAGCTCTCGTTTAAAAAAAGCTAAAAAATAATCATGATCATCTCCATATTTTTCAAGATCACCTTTTGTGATTACAGCATTTTGTATATCTCTAATATCTCCGTTTAATTTAAATATATTAATATTCTTATTGAGATCATTACTAATCAAGTCTGACTGTTTACTTATTACGTTTGTTATTTTCCCTAATTTATTTAAATTATTTTCTAAAACTTGATCAAAATTAGTTGTCCATATCGAATTACATTGCATAGAACACAATTCTTCCAGTGCCTTTGAGGAATTTAAAATTCTATTGATTTCTTTTCCTACTTTTTTATACAGTTCATTTTTACCAAATCTATTTGCATAAAATTGAGCAATATCATATATTTGATATGTCGTTTTTTCAATATCAACACCTAATTCATCAGCTAATGGTGCAAATAATGCTTTCCATGATGGCAGACCAGCATTTATACTCATACCAGCACCTAAAAATATAGCAGCATTATTATCTTTGCAAATATTTGAAAACTTTTTTATAAAATCGTTGCGATTAATCATTTGAGTCATTCCTTAGTATAATTATTAGTTATCCTTTATT
>CAVKJF010000105.1:0-2134 GCA_963656615.1 bacterium
ATGGTATATAGGTAATCACTAGAGACATTTGTTAGATATATTTTATTTATATCAACGCCTTTTTTTAGAAGGTTTATTATTTCTAGACAGACTTGATTAACTTCTTCTTCTAAAGTATTACATTCCATTACTGGTGCAGTTATAGTTTTTTCTGGTACATGTTCTTCTTTTATACCTAACATTTCTTCTTCATATTTTTCTAGGTTATATTCATTTTTTACAATGATATTTTTATTTTTAAGATATTCTTTATAAGTATTATTATAGATTAATAGTCCTTCTTCTATTAATTCTTTTTTTAAGTCTTTTAAGAAGTTTAGTTTAGGACTTTTATATGCCTTATTTTCATCTATTACATATAAATTATTTATATATACTCTCGCAACATCTATATTGTAGTTATATTTTTTTATTAGATAGGCAAGTAATTTATCATCATATGAAAAATAGTATATTTTTTTATACTCTTCTTTAGTCATAAACTTTATATTAACAAGTTTTTTAGTTTGAGATAGTTCTTTTAATATCTTTGTCTTGGTTTGATTTGGACAGATTATTAAAGAATTATCTTTTGTTGTAAAATCCATATTTATCACCAGATATATTATAAAATAAATTAGACAAAAAGAAAAGAAGCTATTATGCTTCTTTAACTTCTACTACTTTGTTTCCTTTGTAGTTACCGCATTTTGGACATACTCTGTGAGGTTTAATCATTTCACCACAAGATGGGCATTTGCTTACACCAGGGATTTCCATTGCGTTATGACTTCTTCTCATTCTCTTTCTTGTTTTTGAAACTTTACGGAAAGGAACGGCAAACATTTGAATGTCTAACTTCATCATATTATCACTCCTCTTTAAAATCTTTTAATAAATCAGAAAACGGATTATTATTACTTACTAGTTCTTCTTCACTGATTAATTTCCATCCATCTCCATGAAACTTACTTAAGTCTTCAACCTTAGTAAATTGTAATGGGACTTCCAGTACAATATTTTCCCATAAAAATTGAAATATATCAAGTGTATTTTCGTTTTTTTTGCAATTTTGGTCTAAAATATCGTTAATTTCGATAGAAACTGGGTAAGAAACAGGCTCCAAGGAAATGGAATCCGAAAGAATAATATCTCCTTTTATACTAGCTTCTATATAATCTGTTAACTCCTCTTCATCATCTTCAGATGCATTCATATATACTTTACCTTCTACTTTGATATCTTCTATTTTTAAAACTGAAGTGTTTTCAAAGTAGTTACTTGGTATGGTATAAGAATTTGTTATATCTATTTCTTTTACAGTTTGACTATGCAAAAGTGTTAAATCTATATTCATTATTTTAATTCCTCACTTTCAGTATCTTTTGTTTCTAGTACTTTTATAATTCCATGATAGTGAAGATCGTTCGCAATATTTACACTTGTATTATTATCAACCCAGATTCTTATCGAGTAATTTCTTTCTTCTAAAGCTCCAATGGTATCGGTTGCGAGTGTTCCTGAGACTAAATCTGATAAGTAATAGATGTTATTTTTATTGTTGACTCCTTTTACTGATACTTTTAATAACTCTTTTGGAACTTGGAAATTCTCACAATAATCAGCAACTATCTTTTCTAAGTTATCTATTAAAACCAATTGATAGGTCACTGGCTCTACTAGGTTGTTTTTTATAGTTAGAGTATAAGCCTTAGATGATAGACCAATGGCATCTGTTACAGGAGATGGATTAGTTAGATTAATCTCAGCTCCTTCTTTATCATGAAAAACTATTTCTAAAGAATCCGAACTATAGTCTACATTTCTTGCTTCTGAATATTTGTAATAAATACTACGGGTTGCGATAACAGCAACTAAAAGTATAAAAGTAATTATTACGACGTTTTTAATTATATATTTTTTTCTATTGTAATACATATTGCACCTCTTATATAATGATAATATTTATAAAATGTTTAGTCAATTATTCTTTTTCTTAATATAGCATATTTTCTAATTATTTACAAATGGAAATAAAAGTAACTTCAAAAATGAAGTTACATACCTCTCATAATTTTAACAGCTACATCTTTTGCTTCTTCTAAATCTTTAAAATGTTTATCTACATATTCCTTATCTTTATCTTTACTCTTTA